>DASXIP010000355.1:0-5363 GCA_036497875.1 Caldimonas sp. | reverse complement strand
GCCGTCCTTGTCGACGCCGAGGACGCCGATGTGGCCGCTGTGGTGATGGCCGCACGAATTGATGCAGCCGCTGATGTGCAGATCGATGTCGCCGATGTCGTGCAGCTCGTCGAGATCGTCGAAGCGCTCGGTGATCGCCGCTGCGATCGGGATCGAGCGTGCGTTGGCGAGCGCACACAGGTCACCGCCGGGGCAGGCGATCATGTCGGTCAGGGTGCCGATGTTGGCGGTCGCGAGGCCGGCTTCGCGCGCGGCCTGCCAGAGCGCTGGCAGCTCGGCGGCGCGCACCCACGGCAGGACGAGGTTCTGGTCATGCGAAACGCGCAGCTCGCCGGCGCTGAAGCGGTCGGCGAGCTCGGCGGCGAGCTCCATCTGCGACGCCGACGCGTCGCCCGGCGCCTGGCCGGCGCGCTTCAGCGACAGCGTCACCGCACGGTGGCCGGCGAGGTGGTGCGCGTGCACGTTGCGCTCGAGCCAACGCGCGTATGCGGCCGGCGTCGACGCCGGCGCGGCGGACGTGGCGGCAACGTCGACCGGCGCGACTCCCGCGGGCAGCGTGAAGTGCGCGGCGACGCGGTCGCGCTCTTCGTCGCTCAGCAGGTGCGCCGAGCCGTCGAGGTCGACCAGGATCTTCGCGAACTCGGCCTCGACGGCATCGATGAACGCCTGCCCTTCGGCCTTGACGAGGATCTTGATCCGCGCCTTCCACTTGTTGTCGCGCCGGCCGTAGCGGTTGTAGATGCGGACGATCGCCTCGATGAAGACGAGGATCTCGCGCCATGGCAGAAACTCGCGGACGACCGTGCCGATCACCGGGGTGCGGCCCATGCCACCGCCGACGCGGACCTGGAAGCCCACCTCGCCGGCATCGTCGCGGTGCAGGACGAGGCCGATGTCGTGCCACGCGGTCGCGGCGCGGTCTTCGGTGGCGCCGCTGACGGCGATCTTGAACTTGCGCGGCAGGAACGCGAACTCCGGATGAAGCGTGCTCCACTGGCGCAGGATCTCGCAGTACGGCCGTGGATCGACGATCTCGTCGGCAGCGACGCCGGCGAAGCAGTCGGTCGTGATGTTGCGGATGCAGTTGCCGCTCGTCTGGATGCCGTGCATGTCGGCGTCGGCGAGGAGCTCCATGACGTCGGCGGCGTCGGGCAGCGCGATCCAGTTGAACTGGCAGTTCTGCCGTGTCGTGAAGTGGCCATAGCCGCCGCGCCCGGGGTACGGGCCGTCGACACGGCCATCGAACCGGCGTGCGACCTGCGCCAGCGCGCGCAGCTGCCTGGAGTTCAGCTCGCCGTACGGAACCGCGACGCGCAGCATCGGCGCATGGCGCTGCACGTACCAGCCGTTCTGCAGCCTTAGCGCCCGAAACTCGTCGTCGCCGAGCGCGCCGGCGAGGTGACGCTCGAGCTGGTCGCGGAACTGCCGCGCGCGCGCGTGCACGAAGTGGCGGTCGAAGTCGTCGTAGCGGTACATCCAGGGACCCAGGGCGTCACGACGACAGGCCACGGCCCCAGAATGACGAATCGCGGGCACGCAGCCGCCGCTTCGCGACGGAAGCGGCACTCTATCGAGGTGCTTGCGCGGTACGAACCACAGTTTTTTCACTTCGGTATGTCGGATGCGGCATAAGAAAAGAACGCAGCACTGGCACGGGCTCGAAGCCAGACCCTGGGGCATGTCACGCCGCGACATCCTTCACGCTTGGGCCGGCACCTGCACGGCGAGTGCGCTCGGCGCGTTCGGTCTGGGTGGGTGCTCGACGGCGCCCAAGGGCAGCGCGATCGCGGTCGCACCGGCTGCGCCGGCGGCGTCGGCGCCAGCGGTCGCATCGCCGCCGGTGGCGCCGCGGCGGCCGCGCATCGGCCTTGCGCTCGGCGGCGGCGCGGCGCGCGGCTTCGCCCACATCGGCGTCATCCAGGCGCTCGAGGAGAACGACATGTTGCCCGACCTCGTCGTCGGCACTTCGGCGGGGAGCGTCGTTGCTGCGCTGTTCGCGTCGGGCATGAACGGGCGCGAGTTGGCGACCATCGCCGACGCGATGGACGAGACGGCGTTCGCCGACTGGTCCTACCCTGGCCGCGGCCTGATCCGCGGCGAGGCGCTGGCGAAGTTCATCCGCGACAAGACCCACCACCGCGCGATCGAGCAGATGAAGATTCCGCTCGGAATCGCCGCAACTGACCTCGACAGCGGCCAGTCGATCCTGTTCCGGCGCGGCGACACCGGCACCGCGGTGCGGGCGTCGAGTGCGGTGCCGGCAGTGTTCCAGCCGGTCAGGATCGGCACGCGCGAGTACGTCGACGGCGGCCTCTCGGCGCCGATTCCGGTCCACCACGCGCGCCAGATGGGCGCCGAGTTCGTGATCGCGGTCGACATCTCGGCGGTCCCCGAGGGCAATCCGACCGGCGATGCCGCGCGGATGCTGCTGCAGACATTCGCGATCATGGGCAACGGCCTCAAGACCTACGAACTGCGCGACGCCGACCTCGTCCTGCAGCCGGCGCTCGCCGGCGTGTCGGGCGCCGACTTCACGACCCGGCGCCAGTCGATCAAGGCCGGTCGCGAGGTGACGCTTGCGCATCTGGGCGAGTTGCGCGATCGGGTCTCGGCGAGGAGCCATCTCTGAGCCGCTCCGGGCGCGGCGATCGATGAAGGGGCGAAGCGCGTCGCACCCGTGCCGCGAGGCCAGAAAGAAAAAGGCCCGGACAGTGTCCGGGCCTCGGGTACCGCAGCGTCGCTGATGCGACGTCTTCTTGATCGATCAGGCAGCGCGCTTGCTCGACTTCGTCGCGGCTTGCGTCGCGCGGACGGCGGTCGACGACATCGCCTGGAAGTTCGCGTCGGCGACTTCAGCGGCTTGCTTGGCGGCCTTGTGGACGCTTTCGATCGCGTTGTTGGCGGCAGCGACCGCCGACTTCACGAGCGCGACCGCGTTCTCGGTGCCGGCAGGCGCGTTCTTGACGGCCGTGTCGACGATCGACATGAACTTGGCTTGCGCTTCGGCCGTCGTCGCTTCGGCGACGCGCGACACTTCGGCGCCGGTCGTCGACGCGATCTCGTACACGTAGCGGTTGTACGCAGCGGCCTTCTCGGCGGCCGGCTGGAGCAGGCTCGCTTGCAGCGCGAGCAGCTCTTGCGCGTCCTTGACGGACAGCGCGGCTTGCGTGTTCTTGGCGGCTTCGCTGATCGCGTTCTTCGCGACCTGCAGGTTCAGCTCGACCAGTTTCTCGACGCCCTCGAAGGCGGTTCCGGTCAGGCCGAACACCGTTTCGAAGTTGCTCTTCTGGACGCTAACGATTTGTTCAACGGTCATCATATGGATCTCCTGTATAGACGATGGCCAGTGCCTTTTGGGGCTGGCTATGCTGCACTGCAACATGACTGAAGTATAGAGGCTGCGGCTGCGTTTGCAAGCGCTTTTTGGTGCGATGCAGCAAGGTTAGTGGGGAGCCTCTAGGAATGGCCTTCCGCGTGAAGGCCTCGCGTGCTCCGCCGGCCACCGGCGGCACCACGGCCGGTCCGCCGCGACAATCCGGGCCGATGACGACTCCGCCAGCTTCCGACACCGCCGCCGTCGAGGTCGCGATCACTTCGCGCCGTTCGATCCGTGCCTTCCTGCCGACGGTGGTTCCGCGCGCGACGGTCGAGCGAATCCTCGCCGTCGCGTCGCGCGCGCCGTCGGGGACCAACACCCAGCCGTGGCACGTGTACGTTCTCACCGGCGAGGCGAAGCAAGCGCTGTCGCATCGCCTCGTCGCCGCCTACGACGACGCCGAGGAGCGCGCGCGCCACAGCGAGGAGTACGCCTACTACCCGACCGAGTGGGTCTCGCCCTACATCGATCGCCGCCGCAAGGTCGGCTGGGATCTCTATTCGCTGCTCGGCATCGCCAAGACCGACAAAGCACGGATGCATGCGCAGCACCGGCGCAACTACCAGTTCTTCGGTGCGCCGGTCGGCCTGATGTTCACCATCGACCGGATCATGAGGCAGGGCAGCTGGCTCGACTTCGGCATGTTCCTCGAAGGCGTCATGGTCGCCGCGCGCGCGCACGGCCTCGACACCTGCCCGCAGGCGGCGTTCACGCAGTTCCATCGCATCATCGTCGAGGCGATCGGCGCACCGGCCAACGAGCAGCTCGTCTGTGGCATGTCGCTCGGCGTCGCCGACGCCGACGCGATCGAGAACACTCTCGTCACCGAGCGTGAGCCGGTGGCGCGCTTCACCCGCTTTCTCGACTGATCCGCCGCTATGCGCCCATCGATCCTGATCTGCCGCCGCGTCTTCGCGGAAACCGTCGCCCGCCTGCGCGAGCATTTCGACGTCGAGTCGAACGACGCCGACGAGCTCTGGAGCCGCGACGAGATGATCGCGCGGCTGCAAGGCAAGGACGGCGTCTTCGTCACCGGCACGCAGCCGATCGACGTCGCGCTGCTCGCCGCCTGCCCCCGGCTGCGCGCCGTTTGCAGCCTCGCCGTCGGCTACAACAACATCGACGTCGCGGCGTGCACCGCGCGCGGCGTCGCCGTGAGCAATGCGCCGGGCGTCCTCACCGAGACGACCGCCGACTTCGGCTTCGCTCTGCTGATGGCGACGGCGCGCCGCATCACCGAGAGCGAGCGGTTCCTGCGCCGCGGCGAATGGACGAAGTGGAGCGTCGACCTGTTTGCCGGCAGCGACGTCCACGGCGCGACGCTCGGCATCCTCGGCATGGGCAGGATTGGCCAGGCAATCGCGAAGCGCGGTGCGCACGGCTTCGCGATGCCCGTGCTGTACCACAACCGCTCACCGCTGGGCGACGACATCGCTGGGGCGCTCGGCGCGCACTACGTGTCGCGTGAGCAGCTGCTGCGCGAGTCGGACCACCTCGTCATCGTCGTTCCCTACAGCGCCGAGTCGCACCATCTCGTCGGCGCCGCCGAGCTGGCGCTGATGAAGCCGACTGCGACGATCGTCAACATTGCGCGCGGCGGTGTCGTCGACGACGTCGCGCTCGCCGCTGCGTTGCGCGCCGGCCGTCCGGCGGCGGCGGGGCTCGACGTCTTCGAGGACGAGCCGAGCGTCCATCCCGAGTTGCTCGCGCTGCCGAACGTCGTCCTGACGCCGCACATCGCGAGCGCGAGCCTGCCGACGCGGCGGGCGATGGCGAGCCTGGCTGCGGAGAACCTGATCTGCCTGCTCGACCCGGCGGCTGGCCGCACGCCGCCGACCGTGCTCAATCCTGAGGTGCTCGGGCGCCGACTGTAGGAGCGAGCCCACAGGGCACGCCGGCAGGCACCGATAGGGCCGCCCCGGGGTGGCCGGGACAATTGCCGCCATGAGGTCTCCGCTCGCGGCGTGGCGTGCCGGTGTCCGCTGGC
>DASXIP010000354.1:0-2221 GCA_036497875.1 Caldimonas sp. | reverse complement strand
GGCGACGCCGCGCTCGGCGCGCTCGGTCCTCTGGCTGCAGGACCAGCAGCCGCGCGAGCTCGACTTCTGCTCGCTGCTGGCAATGAGCGACGCGTTCTTCGGCCGCATCTTCCAGGTCATCGAGCGCATTCCGCCGTTCGGAACGGTGTCGATGACGACGTACTTCCACGCCGCCGCCGACGAGCTCGCCGCGCACGGCAGCGCGCCGCTCGCGGCGGTCGCCGACGCGCGCGTCTTTCACCGGAGCTTTTGCGATCAGACCGCCGAGCTCTACGGCCGCGCCGGCCAGCTGCTCGCGACCTCGGTGCAGATCGCCTACTTTCGCGTCTAGGCCGACGCTGGAAGAGCCCCGTCGATCTCGCCGCGGCGTGCTGCCGGCGCGCCAGCTGGACGCTATCCTCGTGCCATGACTGCCGTTGACCCCCAAGCTCTCGACGACGCCACGCGCGGCGCGCTCGCCGGCGTGACCACCGCAACGCTGACGACCGTCCTGCTGAAGAAGGGCCTGCGCAACGTCTGGATCCGCGGCGCGCGGCCGCTTGCCGAGCGGCTGCCAGAGCGGCGCGTCGGCCGTGCCTTCACGCTGCGCTTCGTGCCGGCGCGCGAGGACCTGGCGACACCAGCGTCGTGGGCCTCACCGATCTCGACGCGTGCCGCGATCGAGGCGATGCCGGCGGGCACGATCGCCGTCGTCGATGCGATGGCGACGACCTCGGCCGGCATCTTCGGCGACATCCTGTGCGCGCGAATGGCCAAGCGCGGCGTCGCTGCACTCGTCACCGACGGCGTCGTTCGCGATCTGGCCGGCGTCCTCGGCACCGGGCTGCCGGTGTGGTGCCAGGGCGCCGCGGCGCCGGCATCGGTGAACGGGCTCACCTTCGTCGGCTGGCAGGAGCCGATCGGCTGCGGCGGCGTTGCCGTGCTGCCGAACGATGTGATCGTCGCCGACGGTGACGGTGCCGTCGTCATTCCCGCCGCGCTCGTCGCCGATGTCGTCGCCACGGCCGTCGAGCAGGAGCGCCTCGAGGGCTGGATCATGCGTGAGGTCGACGCCGGCGTTGCCTTGCCCGGCCTCTATCCGGCGAACGAGGCGACGCGCGCGCGCTACGAGGCATGGGCGAAGAGCGAGGACGCCAAGAAGCGCTGACCGTGCTCAGCGCGCCGGGTGGCGCGCGGTGCGCGGGATCCAGTGCCAGAGCACCCACGCTGCCGCGAAGCCGATCGCACCGGTGCACCAGATGCCGACGGCGAGCGAGACCATCGCCGTGACCGCCGAGAGCAGCGCCGGCCCACCGGTCGAGCCGATGTCCGACATCAGCCGCCAGAGGCCGAGGAAGTGGGCACGGCCGGCGATCGGCGAGTAGTCGGCGCCGAGCGTCATGATCATTCCCGAGCCGATGCCGTTGCCGAAGCCGATGACGAGCGACACGAGCAGCAGCGAGATCGAGCTGTGCGTGAGCGGAGTCAGCATCAGCGCGACGCCCATGATCAGCATCGACGGCACCGCGACCCAGGCGCGGCCCTTCCTGTCCATGACCTTGCCGGCGGGGTAGAAGACGAGCATGTCGATGCCGCCGGCGAGGCCGTAGATCAGCGAGGTCGTCGCTGCGTCGAGGCCGATGCCTTCGGCCCAGAGCGGGATCACCGCCTGGCGCGACGCGCGCACCGCCGAGACCAGGAGGGCGCCGATGCCGACGGTGAGAAAGATCTTCGCGTGGTCGATGCCGACCGAGCGGAAGGTCGCACGCATCGGCGCGGCGCCGGCGATGGGCGCGGTGGTGGCCGGCCGCGCCGGCAGGTCGGGCATGCGCGCGGCGACGATCGCCGAGACGATGAGCGAGCCGACGCTGGCCCAGTACGCACCAGCGATGCCGACCGCGTGGATCACTGCGGCAGCGAGGAACGGACCGACGAAGAGGCCGATCCGCATCACGCCGCCGAGGGTCGAGAGCGCCCGTGCGCGGAAGTGGAACGGCACCGCGTCGGTGAGGTAGCTCTGCCGTGCCAGCCCGAACACTGCCGCCGACATGCCGATCATGGTGCCGCCGATCGCGAACAGCCACAGGCCCGCGGCGAGGACGCACAGCGCCATGCCGAGCGCGCCCCAGAGCGCGGCGCCGACGATCGCCCAGCGTTCGCCCCAGCGCGCGGTGATGAGCGAGGCCGGGATGTTGGAGACGAGCGAGCCGATGCCGATCAGCGTCACCATCAGCGCGGCGAG
>DASXIP010000353.1:0-4416 GCA_036497875.1 Caldimonas sp. | reverse complement strand
GGACGAGGTCGGGCCGCTCGCGGTCGAGCGCCGCGAGCGCCTCGACGCCGGACGCCGCCGAGCAGATGCGATAGCCCTTCGCCGCGAGCAGGTCGGCGAGCAGCTTGACGTTCAGCGCGACGTCGTCGACGACGAGAATCTTCGCCGCGGTCTCGCGCGCATCGCTCATTCGATGACCTCGTCGGCGCGCAGCAGAAGCGAGCGCGGAATCGCGACGCCGATCGCGCGCGCCGTCTTCAGGTTGACGCTGAGGCGAAACGTGGTCGGCCGCTCGATAGGAAGGTCGCCGGCGCGGGCGCCCTTCAGGATCTTGTCGATCATGGCGACGCCACGACGGACAAGATCGTCGGGGTCGCCGCCGTAGCCGAGCAGCATGCCGTCGCGCGCTTCCTGCGACGATTCGCCGATCGAGACCAGCTTGTCTCGCATCGCGAGCTCGGCGAAGCGGGCCCGGTGCGGCCACATCGCGATCGCAAACACCG
Source organism: Caldimonas sp. (assembly GCA_036497875.1). GTDB lineage: Bacteria > Pseudomonadota > Gammaproteobacteria > Burkholderiales > Burkholderiaceae_C > Schlegelella_A. The sequence continues at coordinate 3,934 of DASXIP010000353.1, read as the reverse complement.
CCTGCGCGCGCTGCCGGCGCACTGCCGCGAACGCGGCCTCCAGATCGTCGGCACCGTGGACGCGGACGATCTGCGCCTGAAGGCCGAGCCGCCGCGCCCCCGCCTCGGTCTCGCGGAGGACGTCGGCGACGTCGACGATTTCGATCGGATCGACGAGCACAGTGACCCGGCTGAGCGACGGCACCGCTTCCTTCAGCAACTCGAGATGCTTCGGCACGAGCTCGGGAAAGGTGAAGGTCAGTCCGGTGACGTTGCCGCCGGGTCGGGCCAGGCTTTGCGCCCAGCCTTCGCGCACCGGATCGCTGCCCGACAGCGTCACGATCGGGATCGTCGCGGTCGCCTTGCGGGCGGCTTCGCGCGCCGGCTGGCCGGGGGCGATGATCAGCTCGACCTTGTTTCGAACGAGTTCGTCCGCCATCGCGGCGAGGCGCTCGGCATTGCCGTTCGCGTAGCGCCACTCGACGACGAGGTTCTTGCCCTCGACGTAGCCGATATCGCGCAGGCCCTGCATGAACGCCTGCTCGATCGAGTCGGCAGGTTGCGCCGGCGGCGCGAAGTACGACAGCACTCCTATCGTCGCGACACCCGGCCGCGGCTCGGCAGCTGGGGCGCCCGCCGAGAGCGCGACGACGCCGGCGACCGCGAGCGACCGCCACCAACGCGCGCGCCGCTCACCGCGACCGCCGCAGCTGGCGGGGAGCGTCATGGCGACGCGCGCCCTTCGGCCAGGAAGCGCTGCACCGTGGCGAGGAACTGCTTGAGGTTGATCGGCTTGGCGACGAACGCGTCGAACCCCGAAGTGACGATCTTCTTTTGTTCGTCGGGCATCACCGATGCCGAGACCGCGATCGCCGGGACGGCGTCGAGCGCGCGTTCTCCGCGGATCCGGTTCAACGCCTCGATGCCATCGATGTCGGGCAACTGAATGTCCATCAGGATCAGGTCGGGGCGCCGCTCGAGCGCTAGGCGAACGCCGTCGAGCCCGGTCGCCGCCTCGATCGTCTGGTGCCCGTGGTGGCGCAGGATGTCGCGCACGAGCTTCATGTTCTTCTCGTTGTCCTCGACGATCAGGATCGTTTTCATGACACCGCCTCGACAACCCGTTCAGGAAGAATAAAGGCAAAGGTCGCGCCGCGGCCCGGCTCGCTCTCGACGCGGATCGAGCCGCCGTGCAGCTCGACGAAGCGCCGCGCGAGCGACAGGCCGAGCCCGGTGCCTTCGGACTTGCGCAGATAGTCGCCGCCTGCCTGGCGAAACTCCTCGAACACGAGCGCCTGCTGGTCCTTGGCGATGCCGACGCCGGTATCGACCACGGCGATCTCGACGGCGTGCTCGAGCCTTGTCGCGCGTAGGGTGACGCGGCCACCCGCGGGAGTGAACTTGACCGCGTTCGCCAGCAGGTTGATGACGACCTGCTTGAGCTTGCGAACGTCGGCGACCCAATCGCCGATACCGTCCTCGACGTCGAGCGCGACGACGAGGCCGTTCCGGCTCGCCCGCTCGCGGACGAGGGTCGTGCAGTTGTCGAGCAGCATCGGCAGGCTGGTCGTCGCCAGGTCGAGCTCCATGCGGCCGGCCTCGATCTTCGAGATGTCGAGGATGTCGTTGATCAGCGACAGCAGGTGGTGGCCCGAGCTGTGGATGTCGCGCAGGTATTCGAGCTGCTTCTCGTTCACTTCGCCGAACATCTGCTCGCTCAGCACCTCGGAGAAGCCGATGATCGCGTTGAGCGGCGTGCGCAGCTCGTGCGACATGTTGGCGAGAAATTCCGACTTGTGCTTGTTGGCCATCTCGAGCTCGCGGCTCTTGGTCTGGATCTCGTTGAACAGGCGTGCGTTCTGGATCGCGATCACGGCCTGGTCGGCGAAGGTCTTGAGCAGCGCGATCTCCTTGTCCGAGAACGGGCGCGGCGGCTGCCTCAGCACGGCGATCGAGCCGACACCCCTATCCTCCCAGAGCATCGGGGCGTTGATGACCGAATGGTTGCCCGCGCGCTCGGCCAACTCGCGCGAGGCCGGCGGCGAGTTGGACGCACTCAAGGCATCCGCGATATACACCGGCCGTCGCTGCCGGAACCCGATGCTGGTCAGCGACTCGTCGAGCGGCCGCGGGAAGGTGTCCTTCAACCCTACGACCAGTGAGCCGCGGAATGCGCCAATGTGCAGAAGGCCGTCATCGCCGACCAGGAAGATGCCCAGTTGCTCGGTCGCGAACAGGCGCCGGCAGCTGTCGAGAATCTTTTCGAACACCGGCTGGGTATCGGCGACCGAGCTGCTGATGACCTGCAGCACTTCCGACGTCGCGGTCTGCTGCTCGAGCGCTTCCCTGGTCTCGTTGAACAGGCTCGAGTTCTGGATCGCGATCACCGCCTGGTCGGCGAAGGTCTGCAGCAGCGCCACCTCCTTGGCCGTGAACGGCTCGCCGTTGCGGCCGACGATGATCGTACCGATCCGGCGCGACTCGGTCAGCATCGGTGCCATCGCGAGCGCCGTGCAGCCGATCAGCTCGCAGCCGCGGCGGACGTTCTCGGGCACGTCCTTCGCCCCCGCGACATCGGGAAAGTGGGTGACGTGGCGACGCATGATCTCGGCGTCGATGCCGGGTGCATCGCCGAGCGGCGTCGGATAGAGGCGCGCAATCTCCTCGCGCCTCGGCCCGGCGTACGCCGCCAGGTGCCAGGCACGGTCGTCGCCGAGGCGATCGATCACCACGTGCGTGCCGCCGAACAGGCGCTCGCAGCTGCGCAGGATGCTGTCGAACACCGGCTGGGTATCCTCCACCGAGCTGCTGATCACGTTCAACACCTCGGAGGAAGCCTTCTGCTGCTCGAGCGCTTCCCGGGTCTCGTTGAACAGGCGCGCGTTCTGGATCGCGATCACGGCCTGGTCGGCGAAGGTCTTGAGCAGGTTCAGCTCCTTCTCGCTGAACGGCGATGGCGGGTCGCGCGAGACCTGTATCGCACCGACGCCGCGGCCTTCCCATAGCATCGGCGCGAACGCAACCGACAGGTTGCCCGTCGCCGCGGCGATGCGGCGCAGCGGCGGCGGTGCGCCCGGGTCGCCGAGGACGTCGGGAAAGTGGACGACGCGCCGTTCGCGGAGCGCGATCTCGATCGACGTCCCCGAGATGGGCCGCGGAAACGCGCCCGCGACCTCGCGGATGACGCCGCTCGGCGCGAACGACGCGCCGCGAGATCCGCCGATGTGCAGCATGCCGGCGTCGTCGACGAGATAGATGCCGAGTGCGGTGGCAGCAAACAGCCGCTCGCAGCTGTCGAGGATCTTGTCGAACACCGGCTGGGTGTCCGCCACCGAGCTGCTGATGACCTGCAGCACCTCGGCGGTCGCGGTCTGCTGCTCGAGCGCTTCCTTGGTCTCGTTGAACAGGCGCGCGTTCTGGATCGCGATCACCGCCTGGTCGGCGAATGTCTTGAGTAAGCCTTCCTCTTTGGCGCTGAACGGGCCCAGTGCACGACGCATGAGGGTCATTGAACCAATGCCCTTGTCTCCACTCAGCATCGGTGCCATGAGTGCGGCGTGGAATCCAACGCGCATCGCGAAGGCGCGCACCGTCGACGGCACTCCGGGCCCATTGACGATGTCGGGGAACGTCAGCACGCGTCGCGCCTTGGTCACGAGGTCGGTACCGCTACCCGCCAGAGGGATGGGAAACTGCGCGCGCATGAGGTCAATACGGGCCTGCATCTCGGCCTGCGACCATCCAGGTTTGTCGGTAGCGGTCGGATGCGCGTGAATCGCACCAAGGCGGAGAAGGCCGTCATCACCCACCAAGTTGATGATGGTCGCGTCGACGTTGAACAGCCTCGCGCAGCTGTCGAGGATCTTGTCGAACACCGGCTGGGTGTCCGCCACCGAGCTGCTGATGACCTGCAGCACCTCGGCGGTCGCGGTCTGCTGCTCGAGCGCTTCCTTGG
>DASXIP010000352.1:0-17470 GCA_036497875.1 Caldimonas sp. | reverse complement strand
CAGGTCGAGGCCGAGATCCGGCGGCGGCTGCGCGAGCGCTTCGGCATCTCGCTCGCGCGCTTCGACTACATGGCGCAGCTGTACCGCTACAAGGATGGGATGAAGATGCGCGAGCTCTCGAAGCTGCTGATGGTGACGGGTGGCAACGTCACCGGCCTCACCGACGACCTCGCGCGCGATGGCATCGTCGTCCGCGAGAGCAGCCCCGGCGACCGGCGTGCCTGGATCGTCCGCCTGACGCCGAAGGGCAGGCGCGGCTTCGAGGCGATGGCGCGCGAGCACGAGGGCTGGATCCTCGAGCTCTTCGCCGGGCTCGACGCGAGCGCGGTGCAGCAGCTCCACACCCAGCTCGGGCGGCTGCGCGTCCACCTCGTGCAAAGCGAACAACGTGCGGAGGCCGATCTTTCATGAGCGATCCCATCCCGACCGCCATCTCGACCGGCATCGACCCGGCGCTCGTCGCCGGCAATCGCAGGCAGCTCGCCGGTTATCGGGCGCGCCACTTCGCGTGGCAGGTCGCCGACGGCGTCGGCAGCATCACGCTCAATCGTCCCGAGCGCAAGAACCCGCTGACGTTCGACTCCTACGCCGAGCTGCGCGATCTGTTCGGCGACCTCAAGCACGCCGACGACGTCCACGCGATCGTCCTTGCCGGCGCCGGCGACAACTTCTGTTCGGGCGGCGACGTCCACGAGATCATCGGCCCACTGGTCAGGCTGAAAGCACCCGAGCTGCTGATGTTCACGCGCATGACGGGCGAGCTCGTCAAGGCGATGCGCCTCTGCCCGCAGCCGATCGTCGCCGCGATCGACGGCGTCTGCGCAGGCGCCGGCGCGATCCTGGCAATGGCGTCGGATCTGCGGATCGGCACCGTGCGCTCGAAGACTGCGTTCCTCTTCAACCGCGTCGGTCTCGCCGGCTGCGACATGGGCGCATGCGCGATGCTGCCGCGGATTGTCGGCCAGGGGCGCGCGAGCGAGCTGCTCTACACCGGCCGCGCGCTCGGTGGCGAGGAGGCCGAGCGCTGGGGCTTTCTCAATCGAGTCGTCGCCCCCGAGCGGCTGCTCGACGACGCGAACGCGCTCGCGCGCGAGCTCGCCTCTGGTCCGACCTTCGCCAACGGCATCACCAAGACGATGCTGCACCAGGAGTGGGCGATGACGATCGAGCAAGCGATCGAGGCCGAGGCACAGGCGCAGGCGATCTGCATGCTGACGCAGGATTTCACGCGTGCGTACGAGGCATTCGCGGCGAAGCAGAAGCCGCGCTTCGAAGGCAACTGACATGCTCAAGCTGTACGGGTTCAGCCAATCGGGCAACACCTTCAAGGTCGCATTCCTGCTGCGCGCGCTCGGCGTGAAATGGCAGCCGGTCCACATCACCTTCGCCGACTTCGCGGCCGGCACGACGCGCAGCGCCGCCTGGCGCGAAAGCGTCAACGAGATGGGCGAGGTGCCGGTGCTCGAAGACGAGAGCGGCCGGCGGACGACGCAGTCGGGCGTCATCCTGACGATGTTGGCCGAGCAGCACGGCGCCTTCGGCGGCCGTGACGACGACGAGCGGCGCGAGATCCTGCGCTGGCTGTTCTTCGACAACCACAAGTTCACGAGCTACTTCGCGACCTGGCGCTTCATGAAGTCGTTCAGCGCGACGGCTCCGGACCCGGCCGTCGCGTCGTGGCTGCGCGGCCGGATCGACAACGCGTTCGGCATCGCCGACAAGCACCTCGCCGCGCGCGCGTTCGTGGTCGGCGATGCGCTTTCGATCGCCGACATTTCGCTCTCGGGATATCTCTTCTTCCCTGCCGACGAAAGCGGCTACGTGCTGGAGGAGCGCTTCCCTCATCTCGCCGCCTGGCGGGAGCGCGTGCGGGCGGCGCCGGGATGGGGCGACCCATACGGCATCCTTCCGGGCGATCGGGTCGCCCCGCGCTGGTGATGGTCGCCGACTTCGCCTTTCTCGACTGGCCGTTCTTCGAGCCACGTCACCGCGCGCTGGTGACCGCGCTCGACGCGTGGGCGGCCGCGAACGTCGCCGACGCGCACGGCGACGACGTCGACGCTCAATGCCGCGCGCTCGTCCGCGCCCTCGGCGGCGCCGGCTGGCTCGCACACTCGATCGCCGGCCGTGCGCACGGCGGCAGTGGCGAGGCGATCGACACGCGCGCGATCTGCCTCGTGCGCGAGACGCTGGCGCGGCACAACGGCCTGGCCGACTTCGCGTTCGCGATGCAGGGCCTCGGCTCGGGCGCAATCAGCCTCGCCGGCAGCGCCGCGCAGCAAGCCGCCTATCTGCCGCGCGTCGCCCGCGGTGACGCGATCGCCGCGTTCGCCCTTTCCGAGCCCGACGCCGGCTCCGACGTCGCGGCGATGGCGTGCGTGGCGCGCGGCGAGGGCGATTCCTACGTCCTCGACGGCGAGAAGACCTGGATCTCGAACGGCGGCATCGCCGACTTCTACGTCGTCTTCGCGCGCACCGGAGATGCCGGCGATGCGAAGGCGAAGGGCGCGCGCGGCATCAGCGCCTTCATCGTCGAGCGCGACACACCGGGCTTCACGATCGCCGAGCGGATCGAGGTGATCGCGCCGCATCCGCTCGCGCGGCTCCGCTTCAGCGCCTGCCGCGTGCCGGCGGCGCTGCGGATCGGCGCCGAAGGCGAGGGCTTCAAGATCGCGATGCGAACGCTCGACGTCTTCCGCACCTCGGTCGCGGCCGCTGCGCTCGGCTTCGCACGGCGCGCGTTCGACGAGGCGATGGCGCGCGCGACGTCGCGGCGGATGTTCGGCGGCGTGCTCGCCGATTTCCAGCTGACGCAGGCCAGGCTCGCACAGATGGCGACGACGATCGACAGCGCCGCGCTACTGACCTACCGCGCTGCCTGGCTGCGCGACCAAGGCAAAGCCGTCACGCGCGAGGCGGCGATGGCCAAGCTCGCGGCGACCGAAGGCGCCCAGCAGGTCATCGACGCCGCGGTGCAGCTGTGGGGCGGGCGCGGCGTGCAGAGCGGCCAGACGGTCGAACGGCTCTATCGCGAGATCCGGGCGCTCCGCATCTATGAAGGCGCGAGCGAGGTGCAGCAGCTCATCATCGGCCGCGACCTGCTGAAGGGGCACGCCGGCGAGGCGAACCAGGAGAAGCGATCATGAACCGCAACCAGGCGCTCCTTCCCGAAGGCTGGCCGCGGCCCAAGGGCTATGCGAACGGCGTCGCCGCGCGCGGGCGCCAGCTCCACGTTGCCGGCCAGATTGGCTGGAGCCCGGAGGGCGTGTTCAAGAGCGACGACTTCGCCGCGCAGGCGCGGCGCGCGCTCGAGAACGTCGTCGCCGTCCTGCGCGCCGGCGACGCCGGACCCGAGCACATCGTCCGCATGACGTGGTACGTGTCGAGCAAGCGCGAATACCTCGCCGCGGGCCGGGCGATCGGCGCGGCGTTTCGCGAGATCATCGGCCACTACGACATCGCGATGACCGCGGTCGAAGTGACGGCGCTGATGGAAGATCGCGCCAAGGTCGAGATCGAAGTCACCGCCGTCGTTCCCGACTGAACGACGTCCGCAAGCAGGAGAACAGACATGGCCAAGGCCAAGGCGAGCTTCCACTGGGAAGATCCGCTGCTGCTCGACCAGCAGCTCAGCGGCGACGAGCGCGCAGTGCGCGAGGCGGCGCGCGCGTACGCGCAGGACCGGCTCGCGCCGCGCGTGCTCGAGGCGTTTCGCGCCGGCACGACCGACGTCGCGATCTTTCGCGAGATGGGCGAGCTCGGCCTGCTCGGCGCGACGATTCCCGAGCAGTACGGCGGCGGCGGCATGAACTACGTCTGCTATGGCGTCGTCGCCCGCGAGATCGAGCGCATCGATTCCGGCTATCGCTCGATGATGAGCGTGCAGTCATCGCTCGTCATGGTCCCGATCCACGAGTTCGGCAGCGAGGCGCAGAAGCAGAAGTACCTGCCGAAGCTCGCCACGGGCGAATGGATCGGGTGCTTCGGCCTCACCGAGCCCGACCACGGCTCCGATCCCGGCAGCATGGTCACGCGCGCTCGGAAGGTCGCGGGCGGCTATTCGCTGAGCGGCGCCAAGATGTGGATCACCAACTCGCCGGTTGCCGACGTGCTGCTCGTCTGGGCCAAGGACGACGACGGCGCGATCCGCGGCTTCCTGCTCGAGAAGGGCGCCAAGGGCCTCGCGACGCCGGTGATCCACGGCAAGGTGGGCTTGCGCGCGTCGATCACCGGCGAGATCGTGATGGACGGCGTGTTCTGCCCCGAGGAGAACGCCTTCCCCGAAGTGCGCGGCCTGAAGGGCCCGTTCACCTGCCTCGACTCGGCCCGCTACGGTATCGCCTGGGGCGCGCTCGGCGCCGCCGAGGACTGCTGGCACCGCGCGCGCCAGTACACGCTCGACCGCAAGCAGTTCGGCAAGCCCCTCGCCGCGAATCAACTGGTGCAGAAGAAGCTCGCCGACATGCAGACCGAGATCACCCTCGGCCTGCAAGGGTGTCTGCGCCTCGGCCGGATGAAGGACGAGGGCACGGCAGCGGTCGAGATCACCTCGATCCTGAAGCGCAACTCGTGCGGCAAGGCGCTCGACATTGCCCGCATGGCGCGCGACATGATGGGCGGCAACGGCATCAGCGACGAGTTCGGCGTCGCCCGCCACCTCGTCAATCTCGAGGTCGTCAACACCTACGAGGGAACGCATGACGTCCATGCGCTGATCCTCGGCCGTGCGATCACCGGGATCGCCGCGTTCTAGTCGTCGGGAGGAGCAGGGCATGGCGATCACGGCGCACGTCGACACCTTCGCGCGCGACCACCTGCCGCCGCCCGCGGCGCAGCCGAGGTTCCTGTTCGATCTGCCCGAGCTGCAGTTCCCGGCGCGGCTGAACTGCGCGCGCGAATTGCTCGACCGCCATGTCAGCGAAGGGCGCGGCGGGCGGCCGTGCGTCAGCGCTCCCAGCGGCCCGGCGTGGACGTACGCCGAGCTGCAACGGCAGGCCGACGCGATCGCCCACGTCCTCGTCCGCGAATGCGGTCTCGTCGCCGGCAACCGCGTCCTGCTCAGGGCCGCGAACAAGCCGATGCTCGTCGCCTGCTGGTTCGCGGTGATGAAGTCCGGCGGCATCGCGGTCGCGACGATGCCGATGCTGCGCGCGAAGGAGCTGGCGCAGATCGTCGACAAGGCGCAGGTGACGATTGCTCTGTGCGACGCGTCGCTGCGCGGCGAGCTCGAGAGCGCCACCGCAGCTCGGCCGTCGCTCGCGAAGACGATCCTGTTCGGCGATCCGTCGCCGGCAGGGCTCGAGGCGCGCATGGCGCGCCACGGCGCGCCGTTCGCCGCCGTCGACACCGCCGCCGACGACACCTGCCTGCTCGCCTTCACGTCGGGCACGACGGGGCAGCCGAAGGCGACGATGCACTTTCACCGCGACGTCATGGCGAGTTGCGTCTGCTTTCCGCCGCACGTGCTGCGCGCGGAGCCCGACGATGTCTTCATCGGCAGCCCGCCGCTCGCGTTCACGTTCGGCCTCGGCGGGCTGACGCTGTTCCCGATGGCGATCGGCGCTCGGTCGGTACTGGTCGAGAAGCCCTCGCCGCCGGACCTGCTCGAAGCGGCGGTCGCCCACGGCGCGACGGTCCTCTTCACCGCGCCGACGTCGTATCGCGCGATGGCGGCGGCGGCGCGCGAGCGCAAGGTCGGCGTGCGTGACGGCGGCGTTCTGCGCAAGTGCGTCGCCGCCGGCGAGGCGCTGCCGGCGGCGACGCGCACGCTCTGGCGAGAGTCGACCGGGATCGAGCTGATCGACGGCATCGGCGCGACCGAGATGCTGCACATCTTCATCTCCGCCGACGAGGCCGACGCGCGCCCCGGCGCGACCGGCAAGGCCGTGCCGGGCTATCGCGCGCGTGTCGTCGACGACGCCGGCAAGGAGGTTCGGCCGGGGACCATCGGTCGCCTCGCCGTGCAAGGCCCGACCGGCTGCCGCTACCTCGACGACCCGCGCCAGGCCGACTACGTCCGGGACGGCTGGAACCACACCGGCGACGCCTACTTGATGGACGCCGACGGCTACTTCTTCTACCAGTCGCGCACTGACGACATGATCGTCTCGGCCGGCTACAACATCGCCGCCGTCGAGGTCGAGGACGCGCTGCTGCAGCACGAGGCCGTCGCCGAATGCGCGGTCATCGGCGTCGCCGACGAGGAGCGCGGCCAGATCGTCAAGGCGGTCGTCGTCCTGCGCGAGCCGAGTTCGGCGGGGGCCGCGATGGTGAGGACGCTCCAGGACCACGTCAAGGCGAGCGTCGCGCCGTACAAGTATCCGCGCGCGGTCGAGTTCCGCACCTCGCTGCCGCGCACCGAGACGGGCAAGCTGCAGAGGTTTCGGTTGCGGGGTGGCTGAGCTCGGTCGACTACTGTCGGCCAAGGGCGGTCGTCAACAGGTCGTCATCAACCTTCGGAAAGGCGGCCGTGCAGCGATCGACAGCGGCGGGTCACCTCAGCCGGTGCGCTTTAGGCGGGTGCGGCGTGACTTCGTCTCTGAGGCTGCAGCCTCGGCGTGCGCTGGCCCCTGATTCATCGCGACCGTACCCGGAATGTGCTGTTTGCCCCACCGAACGAAGGCTAGCAACACGTCGCCCAGCGCGCGGCCCTTCGGCGTCAGCGTGTAGTCGTAGCGCACCGGGCGCTGCTGATAGGGTGTGCTGGCAACGATGCCGGCGCTTTCGAGACGCTTGAGGCGATCCGCGAGAAGGTTGGTCGGGATGCGCTCCGGCGAGCGCGCGAGCTCGCCGTAGGTGCGCTTGCCCTGCAGCAGGTCGCGAACCACCAGCAGCGACCATTTGTCACCCACGATGTCGAGCGAGTTGGCGACCGCACAGGCGGAACGCGCAGGGGGCTTCGCGGCATTGATTTCATTTGTCATCCGGTTCTCCGCGCCTTGAACATGAGTTACTTGCAAAGCGCAAGTGATTGTGCTACCTTTTCCTATACTTGCAAACTGCAAGTGACAAGGAGAGTGCCATGACATCGCAAGTTCTTCCCCGCCCCGTCGAGTCCGAGCCCGGTGCTCGACGCGGCATTCGCTTGGCCGTCGCGATCACGCTGACCGCCTGGTTCCTGCTCGTCGTCTCGTTCGGCGCCGCCGGCGCTTTCACCGGCCCTCCCGGGAAACCTCCCCTGCCCATTGGGATTGGCGTCGCCGCGCCGCTGCTGCTTTTCTTCGCGTGGCTGCGGCTCTCGCAGTCGTTTCGCGAGTTCGTACTCTCGCTTGATCTTCGTCTCATCGCAGGAATGCAGGCCTGGCGCTTTGGTGGTCTAGGCCTGCTGTTCCTGTATGCGCACAACGTGCTCCCAGCCGTGTTCGCCCTACCGGCCGGCCTTGGAGACATGGCCATCGGCGTGGCGGCGCCGTGGATGATGCTTGCCCTCGTGCGTCAACCTGGCTTCGCCACCAGTGCCGCATACACCAGTTGGAATCTGCTCGGCATCTTGGATCTCGTCGTGGCCGTCAGCATCGGAGCCTTGAGTGCCCTGTTCGCCACAGGAACCCCCGGAGAGGTCAGCGCCGCTCCGATGGCGACACTGCCGCTGCTGCTGATCCCGGCCTTCCTCGTGCCATTCTTCTTCATCCTGCACATTGCCGCGCTGCTGCAGAGCCGGCAACTTGTCCGCAGCCGCGCATAGGGCGCTTTGCGCGCTTGACGGAGGCAACTCGACCGCCAACTGTCTCGCTCCGACCCTAAGAGCGGACATTCGCTACCGTCCGTTCTGGGGTCGAGAGCAATCATTTGAGGTCGTCCGAGGTCGTCCGTCGATGGTACGAATTCCCGATGCGACGGCCACGGCCGGCGCGAGTGCGCACGCAGCTGACGTCGTCTTCGGACTCCGCCCGCAATTTGCCGAAGCATTGGGCAGCGGGTGCTGAGCAAGTCAGGGCGGTGCGGGCGCTGACCCTCTCGCGGCAGCGAACCTGCCGGCACGTTCGTAGTTCCTAGGATGACGCGCCTCGGTGATATCGAGGAGGAATCAACGCGGGAGCGCCCGTTCTCGTATCGGCGATCGCCCCAGCCTGCCCAGTCAGTGAAGATGTTGCGATGGCTCCGATCGCCGCGCGCGACGACGACACATTGCCCTGGCGAGAGCGCCTGCTCGAGGTGCCGTGGGATGTGCCGCGATCAGTCTGGCGGGGGCGCATCACGCTTCTCGCCATCATCGGGATCTGGGGTGCGAGCGTCGTGGTCGGCAGGATGACCGAGCCGCCGACCGTGCTTCATCTCTCGGTCATCCTCTTTCACGAGGCGGGTCACGTCTTTTTCGGCCCGTTCGGCGAGTCGCTGCGCGTCGCCGGCGGCACGCTCGGCCAACTGCTCATCCCGCTCGCTTGCGCGGTCGTGCTGCATCGACGCGGCGACAACTTCGGGGCTGCGATCGGCGCAGCATGGATGGCGCTCAGCCTGATCGACGCCTCGGTGTACGCGTACGACGCTGCAGATCCGGTCCTGCCGCTGATCGGCGGAGGCACCGGCGCAGACAGCGCCCACGATTTCGTCTTCCTCTTCGAGCGCTACGGTCAGCTTGCCCACGCGCGCGGCTGGGCGATGCTCATGAAAGTGCTGGGTACGCTCGGCCTGCTGGCGTCACTCGCGTGGGGAGCTGTGCTGCTCGCCCTGCAAGGCGAGCACCTCGCATAGCTGCCCAGGACGCGGGTGGAAGCGATCAGCGCTGCGCCTTGTCCTTCGCGTTCTGCGCCTCGATCAGTTCGCGCGCCTGCTTCCAGTCGGCGTCGCTCCAGCTGCGCAGGGCGTAGAAGTTGCCGCCGGTGGCTAGCGCGTGGCCGCCGTCCATGAAGATGCTCTGGCCGGTCAGCCAGTCGCAGCCGCCGGGCGCCATCAGGAAGGTCGCGAGGTTCTGCAGCTCGCTCATCCGGCCGGCGCGCGCCATCGGATTGGTCTCGCGCGACCGCGCCCCGGGGTCCTGCCCCGGGCTTAGCCGCTTGCTCATGCCTTCGGTCGGGATCTCGCCCGGGCCGACGGCATTGAGGCGGATGCCGTAGCGCGCCCATTCGATCGCGAGCGACTTCGTCATCACCTCGATCCCGGCCTTGCTCATCGCCGACGGGACGACGTAGGGCGAGCCGTTGTCGACCCAGGTCACGATGATGCTCATGACGCTGCGATATGGCTGTGCAGGTGTCCACTCGCCCGCCTTCGCCGCCGCGACCCAGCGCTTGCCGATCGCCTGCGTGACGTAGAACGAGCCGTGGAAGACGATGTTGGCGATCGCGTCGAATCCGCGTGGCGACAGGCTTTCGGTCGGGGCGACGAAGTTGCCGGCCGCGTTGTTGACGAGGCCTGTGAGGCCGCCCGACTGCCAGAGCGAGGCGACCATCTCCTCGACGGCGTCGGCGATGCGGATGTCGACGCCGAAGCTGTCGATCCGGCGTTCCTTGAACTGCGCCCGCCAGGCGTCGGCGGTCGCGTCGCAGACCGACTTGCGGCGGCCGCAGATGGCGACGTCGGCGCCGAGGCGAAGGAACTGCTCGGCCATCGCCTGGCCGAGGCCGGTGCCGCCGCCGGTCACGAGGATGCGTTGGCCGGCCATCAGCTTCGGATCGAACATGGTTGCGCTCCCTGGGGCAAGGTCGTTGTCGGCAGCCAAGCATAGGCTCCCGCCGCAGCGCGTGGCTCTGCGTGGGCACCGACATCGTCGGCCGAGCGCCCGACCTTCGATCTCGCGTTCTCGCTCGAAAGCGAGACCGTCGCAGCGGTTCCGGAACCGGGACCCTCGCCTCGTCCTGGCCGGGCTGGGCGTGATCGGCGCGCGGACGGAGCGCCGCAGGGTTTGCCTTCGGTCGAATGTCGGTTGCAAAAGCCGGGTGCGTCCCAATGGTGGACGCCCCGTCTGCTGCCTAGGATCTATTCGCCCCCCGCGGCGGGGAGCTCGGCGTTGCGCCCAGGTCCGCCGCATCCGCTGGCGCCGCTGCGGCGCGAGGAGTCCCCATGAAGCCTGATTGCATCGACCGGCGTGGCGCCGTGAGGCGTGCGCTCGTCATCGCCGCTGCGGCCACCCCGTTGGGCGTCCGGGTCGGGACCGCGGTCGCGCAGAAGCGCTACGACCCCGGGGCCAGCGACGCCGAGATCAAGATCGGCCAGACCATGCCGTACAGCGGCGCGGCCTCGGCCTACGGAACGATCGGCCGCGCCGAGGCGGCGTACTTCAGGAAGATCAACGACGAGGGCGGCATCAACGGCCGCAAGATCAACTTCATCAGCCTCGACGACGCCTACACGCCACCGAAGACGGTGGAGATGACCCGTCGCCTGGTGGAGCAGGACGAGGTGCTGTTCGTCTTCGGCGGCCTGGGGACGCCTTCGAACACGGCGATCCACAAGTACATGAACGCCAAGAAGGTGCCGCAGCTGTTCGTCGCGACCGGCGCGAGCAAGTGGAACGACCCGGCGAACTATCCGTGGACCATTGGCTGGCAGCCCAACTACCAGACCGAGGCGAAGATCTACGCCACCCACATCCTGCAGACGAGGCCGAACGCGAAGATCGCAGTCCTGTTCCAGAACGACGACTACGGCAAGGACTACCTCAAGGGCTTCAAGGACGGGCTCGGCGACAAGGCGAAGGTGATCGTCGCCGAGGCGAGCTACGAGGTCAGCGACCCGACCGTCGACTCGCAGATCCTGCAGCTACAGGGGTCGGGCGCCGACGTCTTCTTCAACATCACCACGCCCAAGTTCGCCGCCCAGGCGATCCGCAAGGCCTGGGACAGCGGTTGGAAGCCGGTGCACTACCTGAACGGCGTCTCGGTCTCGGTGGGTACGGTGCTCACGCCGGCCGGCCTCGACAAGTGCGTCGGCCTGATCTCGACCATCTACGGCAAGGACCCGACCGACAAGCAATGGGAGAACGACCCGGCGATGAAGGACTGGGTTGCCTTCATGAAGAAGTACTACCCCGAGGGCAGTCTTATCGATTCCTTCAACGTATACGGGTACTCGGTGGCGCAGACCGTGGTGCAGGTGCTCAAGCAGTGCGGCGACAACCTGACGCGCGAGAATGTCATGCGCCAGGCCGCGAACCTGAAGAACTTCAGCACGCCGATGTCGCTGCCGGGGATCGTCATCAACACCAGTCCCACCGACTACGCACCCATCAAGGCCATGCAGCTCGTGCGCTTCGACGGCCAGACCTGGGTGCGCTTCGGTGACGTGATGGGCGGCTGAGCGGCCCGCCGCGCACCGCGCTCGTCGCCTCTGTCAGCGGCGCAGCGCGCCGTTGGGCGCAGTGCCCCGCGTCGCTAGAATCGTTTCACGCTCGCAGGATCCTTGCCATGCCCATCGTCTCCATGCGCCAGCTGCTCGACCACGCCGCCGAGCACGGCTACGGCATTCCCGCCTTCAACGTCAACAACCTCGAGCAGGTGCAGGCGGTGATGACCGCCGCCGACGAGGTCGGTGCGCCGGTCATCCTGCAGGCGAGCGCGGGCGCGCGCAAGTACGCGGGCGAGCCCTTCATCAAGCACCTCATCCAGGCGGCGCTCGAGTCGTGGCCGAAGGTGCCGCTCGTCATGCACCAGGACCACGGCCAGAGCCCCGACGTCTGCAAGAGCGCGATCGAGCTCGGATTCTCGTCGGTGATGATGGACGGCTCGCTCGAAGCCGACGGCAAGTCGATCGCGAGCTACGACTACAACGTCGACGTCACCCGCAAGGTCGTCGATATGGCGCACGCGCGCGGCGTCACGGTCGAAGGCGAGCTCGGCTGCCTCGGCTCGCTCGAGACGATGCGGGGCGACAAGGAGGACGGCCACGGCACCGAAGCGACGATGACGCGTGACCAGCTCCTGACCGACCCCGAGCAGGCCGCCGACTTCGTCAAGCGCACCCAGCTCGACGCGCTCGCGATCGCGATCGGCACCAGCCACGGCGCTTACAAGTTCACCCGCAAGCCCACCGGCGACATCCTCGCAATCGACCGCATCAAGGAGATCCACCGCCGGATCCCGAACACGCATCTCGTCATGCACGGCTCGTCGAGCGTGCCGCAGAACCTGCTCGCCGAGATCCGCGAGTACGGCGGCAGGATGAAGGAGACCTACGGCGTCCCGGTCGAGGAGATCCAGGAAGCGATCAAGCACGGCGTGCGGAAGATCAACATCGACACCGACATCCGCCTGGCGATGACGGGTGCGATCCGCAGGTATCTCGCCGAGAACCCCGACAAGTTCGATCCGCGCGACTTCCTGAAGCCGGCGCGCGAAGCGGCGAAGAAGATCTGCGGCGAGCGCTACCTGCAGTTCGGCTGCGAGGGACAGGCGGCGAAGATCACTGCCGAGCCGCTGCCGCAGGTCGCCCGCCGCTATGCGCAGGGCGAGCTCGCGCAGACGGTGGTGTGAGCGCTTCCGGCGGCGACGGCACGCCGCTCTACGAGAGCAACCTCCGCTCGCTGCCGCTGATTGCGCGCGGCAAGGTGCGCGAAAACTATGCGGTCGGCGTCGATCGCATTCTGATGGTCGCGAGCGACCGCCTGAGCGCGTTCGACGTCGTCATGAAGGAGCCGATCCCCGGCAAGGGGCGGGTGCTGACCGAAATGGCGCTGTTCTGGTTCGCGCGCCTCGGCCATGTCGTTCCCAATCACCTCACCGGCGACGACCCCGAGAGCGTCCTCGCCGCTGACGAGCGCGCGCAGGTGCGCGGCCGCTCGATGCTCGTCAAGCGCCTCAAGCCGCTGCCGATCGAGGCGGTCGTGCGCGGCTACCTGGCCGGCAGCGGCTGGAAGGAGTACCAGCAGAGCGGCGCCGTCTGTGGCGTGATGCTGCCGCCGGGGTTGCGCAACGCGGCCAGGCTGCCGGCGCCGATCTTCACCCCCGCGACCAAGGCCGAGATGGGCGACCACGACGAGAACATCGACTTCGCGCGCGCGAGCGACATCGTCGGCAGCGAGCTCGCGACGAAGATGCGCGCGATCGCGATCCGCCTTTACAGCGAGGCAGCTGCGTTCGCGCTGACGCGCGGCATCGTCATCGCCGACACCAAGTTCGAGTTCGGCCTCGACGACGACGGGACGCTGACGCTGATGGACGAGGTGCTGACGCCAGATTCGTCGCGCTTCTGGCCGGCGACGAGCTACGCCGAAGGAGCGAATCCGCCGAGCCTCGACAAGCAGCTCGTGCGCGACTGGCTCGAGGCCGTTCGGATCGGCGGGACGCCGTGGAACAAGAAGGCGCCGGCGCCGACCCTGTCGAACGAGGTCATCGCGGCGACGGCGGCGGGTTATCGAGAGGCGTTGCGCGCGATCACCGCGCCGGCCTGAACGAAGGTCCGCGGCCCGCTGCGCCGACCGCGGTGCGAAGCGCAGGTCAGAACAGCGCCATGCTGAGCTTGCGCCGGTAGGCGTCGACGACCGGATCGCCCGGCTGCGCGAGCGCCTTGCCGGCGATCTCGAGCGCGCCTTGCTTCGGCGCCGTCGCGTCCGCCCTCGGCGGCGCGACCGGCTTGGCCATGATCTGCAGGATCGCGACGTAGGTCTTTCGCGCCAGCTCGTCGTGCCACGACTTGTCGCGCATCACGATCTCGAGCAGCTCGTCCATCGCCTGTGTGAACTCGTGCTTCGCGAAGTAAAGCTGGGCGAGCTCGAAGCGGGCACTGAAGTCACGCCGGTCGGCGGCGATGGCCGCTGCCAGCGAATCGGGCGGCCGCGCCCTGGGAGCAGCTTCGAGGGCGGCAATCCAGTGGCCGGCGGCGACGAGGCGGGCGTCGAGCATCGGATTGGCCGCGACCGCGTCGTAGGCGCTGCGCGCTTCGCTGACATGACCGGCGTTGAGCAAGGCGCGGATGTAGTCGTAGCGCGCCGTGTCGTTGCCGGGATTGGTCGCGAGCGCGGCCTGCAGGCGGTCGATTGCGACGCCGGTATCGCCGTCGGCAAGCGCTTCTTCGGCGGCCTGGACGTCTTCCTCCGACGCCTGCTCCTCGGCGCTCGGCACGTGCTTGTCGAGGAACTTGCGCACCTCGGCCTCGGGCAGCGCGCCGACGAAGCCATCGACCGGCTGGCCGCCCTTGAAGAGGACGCAGAACGGGATGCTGCGGACGCCGAACATCTGCGACAGCTGCTGCGCGATCTCGGGCTCCTCGTCGGCGTTGAGCTTGACCAGCTTGAAGCGGCCGGCGTAGGCGACCTCGAGCTTCTCGAGGATCGGGCCGAGCGTCTTGCATGGCCCGCACCACGGTGCCCAGATGTCGAGCAGCACCGGCTGCGCGAGCGAGGCGTTGACGAGGTCGGCTTCGAGGTTCTTGTGGGTGATGTTCTGCATGGTGTCGAGCCGCGAAGGGAGGGCGTCGCTGGCGGACGCGCGAAATCTGGAGGTGAAGCCTCGCCGCCTACAATTCAACCCTCTTGTCACGAACCCAGAAAGCGAACGCCGTGCGCAGCGCCCCGGCGGTGGTCGGCGTGGTCATGGGCTCCAGCAGCGACTGGGAAACGCTCCGCGCTGCCACCGAGATTCTCGCCGAGTTCGGCATCGCCCACGAAGCGCGCGTCGTCTCGGCGCACCGCATGCCGGACGAGATGTTCGCCTACGCCGAAGGCGCCGCTGCACGCGGCCTGAAGGCGATCATCGCCGGCGCTGGCGGGGCGGCGCACTTGCCTGGCATGCTCGCCGCCAAGACGACGGTGCCGGTGCTCGGCGTGCCGGTCGAGAGCCGCATCCTGAAGGGCGTCGATTCGCTCTACTCGATCGTCCAGATGCCCAGGGGCGTTCCGGTCGCGACGTTCGCGATCGGCGCCGCCGGCGCGGCCAACGCAGCGCTGTTCGCGGTCGCGATGCTCGCCACTGGCGATATCGGCTTGCGCGACCGGCTCGATGCCTACCGCCAGCGCCAGACCGAGGCGGCGCGGGCGATGAGCGGCGAACTGAAGTGAGCGCGAGCGTGGTGGGACCGCGCAGCGCGCGCGGCGGCGAAGCGTCGGCGACGCCTGCCATCGCCCCCGGCGCGACGCTCGGTGTCCTCGGCGGCGGCCAGCTCGGCCGCATGTTCGTCCATGCCGCGCAGGCGATGGGATACCGCACGGCGGTGCTCGACCCCGACCCGTCGAGCCCGGCGGGCCTCGTCTCGCATGAGCACATCCGCGCCGACTACCTCGACCCCGTGGCGCTCGCGCGCCTCGCCGAGCGCTGTGCCGCCGTCACCACCGAGTTCGAGAACGTTCCCGCGGCCGCGCTCGAAACGCTGGCGCGCCGGCGACCCGTCGCGCCGGCGGCCGCCTCGGTCGCGGTCTGCCAGGACCGCACCGCCGAAAAGGCGGCGTTCGTTCGCAGCGGCGTCGCCTGCGCGCCGCACGCGACGATCGCGTCGCGCGCCGACCTGGCACGGATCGACGATGCGCTCCTGCCCGGCATCCTGAAGACCGCGCGGCTCGGCTACGACGGCAAAGGACAGCAGTCGGTGCGCGACCGCGCCGGTGTCGCCGCTGCCTTCGACGCGCTCGGCGGCGTGCCGTGCGTGCTCGAGAAGCGGCTGTCGCTCGCCGCCGAGATCAGCGTCGTCGTCGCCCGCAGCGCGCGCGGCGAAATCGTTCACCTGCCGGTGCACGACAACGTCCACGCCGGCGGCATCCTCGCCGTCACGCGCGCGCCGGCGCGGAGCGTCGTTGCTGCGGCGACCGCGGCCGAAGCGATCGTGCTCGCCGAGCGGCTCGCCGAAGCGCTGGACCACGTCGGCGTCCTCTGCGTCGAGCTCTTCGTTCTCGAAGGTGGCGCGCTTGTCGCCAACGAGATCGCGCCGCGGCCGCACAACTCGGGCCATCACAGCATCGATTCGTGCGACGTGTCGCAGTTCGAGCTCCAGGTGCGGGCGATGACGGGAGCGCCGCTCGTCGCTCCGCGCCAGCATTCGCCGGCGGTCATGCTCAACCTGCTCGGCGATCTGTGGCAGGGCGGCGCCGCGCCCGACTGGAGCGAGGTGCTCGCGCTTCCCGGCGCCCACCTTCACCTCTACGGCAAGGACGAAGCGAGGCCCGGCCGCAAGATGGGCCATCTCACGATCACTGCGGCGAGCGCCACTGACGCCGAGGCAAACGCCGCCGAGGCGGCGCGCCGACTTGGCCTCGCGCCGCTCGTTGCGGCCGCTGGAGCGAGCTAGCGCATGCGCCTCGACGGCCTCGATGCGGCAGCGATCGATCGCGCCGCCGCCGCGATCGTGGCAGGCGATCTCGTCGCGTTCCCGACCGAGACCGTCTATGGCCTCGGTGCACGCGCCGACAGCGACGCTGCGGTGGCGAAGATCTTCGCCGCCAAAGGGCGGCCGGCCGACCACCCGCTGATCGTCCACGTCGTCGATCGTGCCCATGCCGAGCGCTTCGCCGCAGCGATGCCGGCGGTCGCCGAGCGCCTGATCGACGCGTTCTGGCCGGGGCCGCTGACCGTGATCGTGCTGCGCGCCGCCGGCATCGCCGACGCCGCGGCCGCGGGCGCGCCGACGATCGGGCTGCGTTGCCCGGCGCATCCGGTCGCCCATGCGCTGCTTGCCAGCGCTGCCGAGCGTGGCGTGCCGGGAATTGCCGCGCCGAGCGCCAACCGTTTCGGCCGCGTCAGCGCGACCACCGCTGCCCACGTCGTCGACGAATTCGGCGACGCGGCCGACCTCATCGTCCTCGACGGCGGCGCCGCGCGCATCGGCATCGAGTCGGCGATCGTCGACTGCTCGACCGGGACGCCGGTCCTACTGAGGCCCGGAATCCTGACCCGCGATCGAATCGAGAGCGCCGCCGGCGCGCCGCTGCGCAGCGCCGACGCGCAGGCGCCGCGGGCACCCGGCACGCTGGCGTCGCACTACGCGCCGCAGGCGAAGCTGCGCGTCATGGAGACCGGGATGCTGAAGGCCGCGCTGCGCGTCCTCGGCAGCGACTCGCTGAAGCTGGCGGTATATTCCCGCTCGATCCCTTCGGGCGTTGCCTCCGGCGTCGTCCATCGGCGCATGCCGGCACGGCCGGAACAGGCCGCGCACGAATTGTTTTCGATCCTGCGCGAACTCGACGGCGAGGGCGTGCATCTGATCTGGGTCGAAGAGCCGCCGCCCGGGCCCGAGTGGGACGGGGTGCGCGACCGGCTCAGCCGCGCCGCGGCGACATGAACCCGATCACCCATCCTGGAGCCCTTGAATGACCCACCATGGACCTGACCTGCGCCGCGTGCTCGGCGGCATCGCCGCCGCCGCGGTAGCGCTGCTCGCGGCAGCGTGCGGCGGCAGCAGCGCGCCGGCGACGCACTTCGTGGCGACCCGCGTCATCGCGTTCGGTGACGAGTCGAGCATGATCGTCGACACCGCCGGCGACGCCAACGGCCGCAAGTACAGCGTCAACGCGACCGTCTCCGACGTCGACCAGACGATCGTGTGCAGCGGCAATCCGATCTGGAACCAGAGCGTCGCCCTGCTTTACGGGCTCGTCTTCCCGCAGTGCAAC
>DASXIP010000351.1:0-2856 GCA_036497875.1 Caldimonas sp. | reverse complement strand
GGGTCATGTTCGCTTTTCTCGATGGCATTGCGGGCGTCATCGAGACGCGCATGGCGACGCGTACCGGCCACTACATGCCGGCGTCGCTGCTGGCGAGCCAGTTGCAGACGCTCGAGCGGCCGGCCGCGGACGAGCGCGACGTGATGACGGTCGCGATCGACCAGCCGGCGAGCGACATCGCGGCGATCGTCGCCCGCGGCGCCGCCGCCCACTGAGCGGAGCACCCCGGTCAGGAGGTGGGCGGCCGCGCTGCCGTGTCGTCCAGCCAGCCGCCGCTGAACCCCGCCAACCGCAAGCCGTGCCGCAGCGGACCGCACGCGCGCGTCAGCGACCAGACGAGGCCGCTGCGGTAGTTCTCGATCATCAGCACCGTCGGACCTTCGTTGATGCCGAAGTGGTACGGCGAGAACCAGCCGACGCCGTCATCTTGGGTCTGGATGTTGAACAGCGGATTGATCGAGGCCTTGAATCCGTACGGGTTCGGGACGTTGATGTGGAGCTTGCGGAAGTTGGCGATGGTCGGCAGGACGATGTGCGGTGCGAACGGCAACGACGCGACGACGGCCCACGGCGCGAGCGTGCCGTCGTCCGGGCCGAACGGCGCGCCGCGGGCGATGTAGTCGAAGAACTCGCGCTCGACGCCGGCGATTCTCATGCGCGCCGGCCCGGGGCCGTCGCTCGCCGATACGCCCCAGCAGTGCTCGCCCACGTGCGGCAGCCCGAGCGGGTTGCGGATCGCGTACTGCTGCTGGACCGCCGTCGCACGGCGGCTGTTCTCGAAGTAGTCGATGTCGTGGCTGCGCATGTACTCGTCGCGGATACCGCGGAAGTCGACCCAGATGTGCGACATCTGGTGAACGAAGAGCGGGCCGGCGTAGAGGTGGGCGATGCCGTAGATGTTCTTCCACTCGTAGGTGCTGCACCACGCCGCGTAGCACCCGGCAGGGATCGGATGCGTCGGCGAGCCGAGGGCGAGCAGGTAGAGCACGAGCGCTTCGTCGTAGCCCTCCCAGCGAAATTCGAGAAAGCCGGCGCCCGGCTCGGGCTTCCAGCCGTGGCAGAGCGTCTCGCCGCCCTGCAGCATCCAGTCCCATTCGACGCGCTCGTAGAGCAGCTTCGCGAGGTCGCGGATTTCGGCCTCGTCGGCATCGGCGCGGTCGAAGTATTGCGCCGCGGTCAACGCACCGGCGATGAAGATCGCGGTGTCGATGCTCGACAGCTCGCTGCGCCAGGCCCGCCTGCCGCTCACCATGTGCAGGAAATGGTAGTAGAAGCCGCGGTATCCGGTCGCGTCTTCGGCCGCGCTCTGCTCGCTCGCCGCGAAGAAGCGCAGCACGACGAGCGTGCGCCGCGCGGCATCTGCGCGGTCGATGAAGTGGCGCTCGACGCCGACCGGATAGACCGTCAGTGCCATGCCGACGGCGGCGATGCTGCACGGCCAGTCTTCTTCGGTCTTGTCGAGGACGAGGCCGTTGTCCGGATTGACTTCGTGCAGGAAGTACTCGAACGAGCGCTGCTGAAGGCGACGCAACAGCTCGCTGTCGCTGATCTTGTCTGTCATCGCCTTGCCGCGTCAGCGAGCACCTTGCGCGCTTCGTCGACGACGTGCTCGACCGTGAACCCGTATTCCTTCAGCAGCACTTGCGCCGGCGCCGACGCGCCGAAGCGGTCGACGCCGACCATGCGACCGCGCTCGCCGACGTAGCGGCTCCAGCCCTGCTCGACGCCGAGCTCGACGGCGAGCCTCGCGTGCACCGACGGCGGCAGCACCGCGTCGCGATACGCCTGCGGCTGCGCCTCGAAGAGGTCCCAGCTCGGCATCGAGACCAGGCGCACCGCGATGCCTTCCCGGCCGAGCGCCTCGGCCGCAGCGACGATGAGGCCGACCTCGGAGCCGCTCGCGATCAGGATCAGCGCCGGCCGGCCGCCTTCGGCATCGCTCAGCACGTAGGCGCCGCGGCGGACGCCCTCGGCGCTCGCGAAGCGGCCGCGATCGAGCGTCGGCACGTCCTGCCGCGTCAGCGCGAGCAGCACCGGCCTGCCGCGCGTAGCGACCGCGATCTGCCAGGCGACCGCGGTCTCGTTGGCGTCGGCGGGTCGCAGCAAGGTGAGGTTCGGCACCGCGCGCAGGCTCGCGAGCTGCTCGACCGGCTGGTGCGTCGGCCCGTCCTCACCGAGGGCGAGGCTGTCGTGCGTGAAGACGTGGACGACGTGCAGGCCCATCAGGGCGGCGAGCCGGATCGGCGGCCGCATGTAGTCGGAGAAGATCAGGAAGGTCGAGCCGTAAGGCACGAAGCCGCCGTGCGCGGCGAGGCCGTTGACGATCGCGCCCATCGCGTGCTCGCGAACGCCGAAGTGGACGTTGCGGCCGGCATAGCTCCAGCCGGCCGGATCGGAGCCCTCGACGGGCGGCCCCGACGCCGGTGGATTGAAGTCGCCGAGGCCCTTCAACGCCGTGTGCGTCGACGGATCGAGGTCGGCCGAGCCGCCGAAAAGCGCCGGCAGCTTCGCGCCGATCGCGTTCATGACCTTGCCGCCGGCGACGCGTGTCGCCATGCCCTTGGCATCGGCCGGAAATGTCGGCATGTCGACGTCCCAGTCGTCGGGCATCTCGCCGCCGAGGCGCGTGTCGAGCTCGCGCGCGAGCTCGGGGAACGCGGTGCGGTACCGGTCCATGCGCGCCTTCCAGTCGGACTCGGCGAGCGCCCCGCGCTCGATCGCGGCGCGGAAGTGCCGTGACGCCTCGGCCGGGACGAGGAACGGCGGCTCGCTCGGCCAGCCGAGCGTCGCCTTGGTTTTCGCGACATCGGCGACGCCGAGCGGCGAGCCGTGCGCCTTGAAGCTGTCCTGCTCCGG
>DASXIP010000350.1:0-1831 GCA_036497875.1 Caldimonas sp. | reverse complement strand
TGGCGAAGCGTCTCCATCGCCAGGCTCGGCACGCCGAGGTGATCGAAGCCTTGGCTGAGACCGATGTCGCGGTTGTCGAAGCGGATCACGCGAAAGCCGCGTGAGACGAGCAGTGCTACCAGGTCCTCGTGCCAGCCGAGCAGCTGCATGCCGAGACCCATGACGAGCAACAGGGGGTCGCCCGTGGGCGAGCCGTGGTCTTCGACCTCGAGGCGGATGCCGTTGGCGGCGAGTTGCATCGGCGCTGGACCTCAGGCAGGCGCTGCCGAGGCGTCGGCAAGCGCGGAGCGGAAGAAGAAGCGCCGCGCACCTCGGATATCGAACGGCTGCCAGCGACCGATCGGCTGGGCGAGACGATCGGCGACGGCGTAGAGCACGAGCGGGTTCGCACCCATGCCGACGTGGCTCGCCGGGACCTCGATGTTTTCCACCAGCGGGCCCGCTTCGTTGATGCTGCAGCGCCAGGAGACGATGCCGTCGCTGCGCGAGAAGATCGACGTCGTCGGCACCGGCGGCGGTTGGCGGATCTGCACCATCATGCTGGCGTCGCCGATCTTGCTGCCGCTGAGCAACTCGTAGATGCGCCACACGTTGGTCGCCTTCGGGTGACCCGTGAACGGCGTGCCGAGCGTGACGACGCATCGCGACTCGGCCGGATGCATCTTCGCGAGCTCTCGGGCATAGATGCCACCAAGGCTCCAGCCGATCAGGCTGACGGGCTGGCGGTGTCGCTCGGCGAGCGTGCGAAGGTCGTCGGCCGCACGCTCGATCACGCCAGGGCGCGGCCCGAAGTTGAGCCCCTGCCCCCACGCCTGCGTGACGTAGCCGAGACTTTGCAGGTAGCGGCGCAGTGGCAGGGTCGTCAGGTCGCTTGCGCCCATGCCGGGAAAGACCATCACCGGATGGCCGTCGCCGCGCGGCACACGATAAAGCCAAGGCAACGCCGCGAACAACGACAGGAACTCGATCGGTGCGCGCCCTTCGAGCATCACGAGCAACGCATTCGGCGGCTGCGTGCCGTCGCGCCGTGGCTCGGCATTCGGCATCGTGCGATTGCTGTTGCGATCGGTCATCCGGTCGGGCTCGGCCAAAGTGGAACGTGGCGGCATGTTAGCGGGCATGGTGCGAGGCGAGGCGTGCGCAGTTCGCGGTCATGCCGCCTCCGCCACAGTCCGGCGTTGGTGCAAGGCGATCGATTCGTTGGCGACCAGCGCGCCGATCACCAATGCGCCGCCGGCCAGGACATCACGGCTCGGCGTTTCCGCAGCTCCGAGCCAAGTCCAGCAGACCCCGAACACGAGCTCGAGCAGCGACAGCAGCGCGACTTCGGGCGCGGCCAGGACGCGCGCCGCGGCGACCGCGATCAGGCACGGCACCGCCAGCTGGAAGACGCCGAGAACGGCGAGCAACGCGAGGTCGTGCGACGTCGCGCGCAGCGGCAGCGCCGCGCCGAACGTGAGCAGCGCCGAGAGCGCCGCGCCGATCAGAACCGCGGCGAGCAGGTCGGTGCTGCCGCTCCTGCTACGCTGGATCGCCGTCCAGTTGAGCGCCGCCGCAATCGGCACCGCGAGAGCGATCGTGACGCCGGCAATGTGACGGCCTTCGACGTCGGCCAGCTCGTGCACATACATCCAGGCGATGCCGACGCCGGCGACGACGATCGCCATCCAGGTCCGCAGCGGCAGCCGATGGCCAAGCGCGAACCGCGCGACCAAGGCGGTGATGAGCGGCGCGAGCGCCATCGTGACGAGCACATTGGCGACGGTCGTCATCGTGATCGCGACCATGAACGCAGTGAACATCGCCGCCCAGCACAGACCCGAGAGCCAGA
>DASXIP010000349.1:0-5189 GCA_036497875.1 Caldimonas sp. | reverse complement strand
CTCCGCAGCTCGCCGGCGACCCGGCCGAGCGTCGATTCGAGCGCCTGCAGATAGGCGAGCGCGTTGTCGCCGGTCACCGCCTCGACACGGCGGACGCCGGCGGCAACGCCGCTCTCCGCAACGATCTTGAACAGGCCGATGTCGCCGGTGCGAGCGACATGCGTACCGCCGCAGAGCTCGCGGCTCGAGCCGATGTCGAGCACGCGCACCTCGTCGCCGTATTTCTCGCCGAACAGCATCATCGCGCCGAGCTTGGTGGCGTCGTCGATCGGCATCACGCGCGCGCTGGTGGCGTGGTTCGCAAGGATCTCGGCGTTGACGAGTTGCTCGACGCGGCGAATCTCGTTGTCGGTCAGCGGCGCGTTGTGGGCGAAGTCGAAGCGCGTCTTCTCGGCGTCGACGAGCGAGCCTTTCTGTTGCACGTGCTCGCCGAGCACCTCGCGCAGCGCCTTGTGCATCAGGTGCGTCGCGCTGTGGTTGCGCATCGTCTTCGCACGCCGCTCGGCGTCCACCCGGGCTTGGACGACGTCGCCGACCGAGACCGATCCTTCGATGATGCGGCCCTGATGGCCGGGCACCGCCGCCTGCACCTTGATCGTGTCCTCGACGACCATCCGCGCGGTGGCGTTCCTCAGCTCACCGGCATCGCCGACCTGACCACCGCTCTCGGCGTAGAACGGCGTCTGGTCGAGGACGACGACGGCGACGTCGCCGGCATTGGCCGTCTCGACCGCGCTGCCGTCGACGTAGACGGCGGTGACGCGCGCCGCGTTGTGGCTCAGCGTGTCGTAGCCGTGGAAGGTCGTCGCACCGCCGCTGTAGTCGAGGCCCTGCGCCATCCGGAACTTGGCCGATGCACGCGCGCGCTCGCGCTGCTCGCCGAGCAAGGCCTCGAAGCGCGCCGTGTCGACGCCGACGCCGCGCTCACGGCAGACGTCGGCGGTGAGGTCGACCGGGAAGCCGTAGGTGTCGTGCAGCTTGAACGCGACATCGCCCGCGAGCGCCTCGCCCGGCCGCAGCACGGCGAGCGCCGACTCGAGGATCTCCATGCCGTTGGCGATGGTCTGGAAGAAGCGCTCTTCCTCCTGCTGCAACACCGCGGTGACGCGCTGCTGTTGCCGGCGCAGGTCGGGATAGGCGTCGGCCATCTCGGCGACGACCGTTGCGACCAGGCGATGGAAGAACGGCCGCCGGGCGCCGAGCTTGTAGCCGTGGCGGATCGCGCGCCGGGCGATCCGGCGCAGCACGTAGCCGCGCCCCTCGTTGCCGGGGACGACGCCGTCGCCGACCATGAAGCTGCAGGCGCGAATGTGGTCGGCGATCACCTTGAGCGAGGGCGAGTCCTTGTCGCAGTCGCCCGCGCCGGCGGCGTCGACCTCGCGCTTGGCGGCTGCGAGCAGTTGGACGAAGAGGTCGATCTCGTAGTTCGAGTGCACATGCTGCAGCACCGCGCTCAGCCGCTCGAGCCCCATGCCGGTGTCGACGCTCGGCTTGGGCAGCTTGTGCATCACGACCGCGCCTGTCTTTTCATCGACCTGGCGGTTGAACTGCATGAACACGTTGTTCCAGATCTCGATGTAGCGGTCGCCGTCTTGCTCGGGCGAACCCGGCGGGCCGCCGGCAATCTCCGGCCCATGGTCGAAGAAGATCTCGCTGCACGGGCCGCACGGACCGGTATCGCCCATCATCCAGAAGTTGTCGGAAGCGAAGCGCGCGCCCTTGTTGTCGCCGATGCGCACGATCCGTTCCGCCGGCAGGCCGATCTCGTCCTTCCAGATGTCATAGGCCTCGTCGTCCTCGGCGTACACGGTCGCCCAGAGCTTGTCGGCCGGCAGCTTGTAGACCTCGGTGAGCAACTCCCACGCGAAGCGCAACGCGTCCTTCTTGAAGTAGTCACCGAACGAGAAGTTGCCGAGCATCTCGAAGAACGTCTGGTGGCGCGCTGTGTAGCCGACGTTCTCGAGGTCGTTGTGCTTGCCGCCGGCGCGGATGCACTTTTGCGACGACGCCGCGCGCACGTAGGGGCGCTTGTCGAAGCCGAGAAAGACGTCCTTGAACTGGTTCATGCCAGCGTTGGTGAAGAGCAGCGTCGGGTCGTCACCGGGGACGACCGGGCTCGACGGCACGACGGTGTGGCCCTTCGACGCGAAGAAGCTCAGAAACGTCGAACGGATCTCGGCGGCTTTCACAGATGGGCTTTCGGCGGCAGCGTGGTCGCGCGGCAACTGCCGGCGAAAAGGCGAAAGGATATCGGCATGGATCCGCGATTGTCCGGCACATCGCTGCCGCAGCGGGCGCAGCGCCGGCGCCGCTCAGCGGTCGTCGTTGGCAGCAGCGCGGCGCCGGCCGACGCCGTCGCGCGTCGTCGCTGGCCCGTCGGGAGCGATCGCCGGCGCTGCCGCGGCGAGTGACAAGGCGCGGCGGAGGAGGAGCTCGGCATCGTTGCCGTCACCAGGAGCGTGGGCAATGCCGAGGGCGACGGCGACCGAGCGCTCGATCGCGCCGACCATGAACGGCGCCAGCAGCGCTGCGACGAGCTTCAGGGCGACGCGGTCGCCGTCGGCAGGGGTCAGGATCGAGCCGAGCAGGACCGCGTAGGCGTCGTCGTCGATCGCGGCGACGACGTCGCTCGCTCGGACGCCGGCGCGCAAGCGGACCGCGATCTTGCGCCGCAAAGCATCGGCATCGACCCATTCGGCACCGCCGTGGGACGGCCGCAAGCCCTCGACGCGGAATGCGAGCAGCGCCATTGGCGACGGCTCGCGCTCGCGCAGCGCGAGCAGCTGGCTGAGATGCTCGACGAGCTGCTGGCGGTGCGGCAAGCCCGTCGCCGGATCGATCGAGTGTCCGCCGTGGCGGCCGTCGAGGCGACGGCGGCGCTCGACCGCGAAGCGAAGCCGGCGCCAGCCCGCTGCGCCACCGAGTTCGGCCCGGCTGACGACGTCGTCGGCGCCGTGGTGCAGCCAGGTCGCGGCATGCTCGGCGTCGGGATCGGCGAGAACGACAACGAGCGCGACGCGGTCGGCCACCGCCGCGATCTTGGCCGTCGACGCAGGCGCAGCGTCGCCGTCGACGAGAACGACATCGAAGCGATCGCCTGCCACCAGTCGCTCGGCGGCGTCGGCCCAGCCTGGGCTCGCTTCGACAACGAAGCCCGTTGGAGCGAGCGCCGCGGCGGCGACGGCGACGGCGAGCACGCGGAGCGGCGGCCGGTTCACCGGGGCGTCGGGGCCTGGATCGACATCTGTCGATTCTAGGAAGGCGCCCCATGGCGTGCCGTCGATCGAGCACTTCAGCGCGAAAAAGCGCGCACTCGAAGCTGCAGCGTGCGCCTGCCGCGGGTCGGGCCATCAGGCGCGGGAGCGGAAATTGCCAAGGGCGCGTCGCCAGTCGCGGGGATGTCACGCGCGCCCGGCAAGATCTCCTCCATCGAGGGGATGCCTTCAACCCCCGCGATCCGCAAGACTCGCGCCGCCGCAGGCGCAAGCCGCGGCCAGGAGCGACGGAGTGCACATGGCCATCAACTTTCTCGGCCAGGTCTGGCGGGTCACGGGGCTCGCGGAGGCTGGCGGCGGTCGACGGCGGACGAACGACTGGGCGGTCGAGTTGCGCGAGCCGTCGCAATGGAACCCGACCTCTCCCATCGCCCCGGCCGCGTCGCCGACGCCGGCCAATCCGCGTCCGGCCGAGCCCGTCTGGGCCGAGACGCAGCCGTTCTGGCACGACTGAGGCGTCGCCCGGTCAGCGCGCGGCGTCGCTCAGCATCGGCACGACGCCGTCGGCAGCGTCGGCAACCGCGCGCTCGCTGCCGGCCGTGGCGCCGGTGTCGATGCGATCGAGCATGGCATCGAGAAGCGCAGACTTCTCGGCCAAGCGGGCTGCGAACGCGCGCACGCGCTCCTCGGCGAGCAGCAGCCGTTGCTGGCGGCGCTTCAGAAGCGAGATGTCGACGTGCGCGAAGCAGGCGAAGCCGTCCGGCCGGCGCTGCTCGACGACCCGCACCCAGCGGTCACCGGGCAACGGAAGCTCGTAGGGCGCACCTGCGAAGCAGAGGTTCTCCTCGAGGAGCGCGAGCCCCGACTCGAACCGCGATCGCTCCGAAGGATCGGCACCTCGCCACGCAGTGAGATAGACGTCGATGAAGTCACCTTGCTGCGCGCGCGCCTTGTCGGGCAGGCGGTACATCGCGACGAAGGCCTCGTTGACCCAGCCGATGCGTCCCTCGGGACCGGTCAGCATGATGCCCTCGCCGACATGCTCGAACAGATCGAGGCCGCTCGCCAGCCCGACCATGCCCGGGCCGTCGATCTCGTCCTTGACCGCGACCGGAACCACGCCCGTCGCCCGCGTCCAGAGGCAGATCCGGCCTGCGGGCCCCGCTTCCTCGGCCGCCTGCAGCCAGAAGCCGCGATGGCTGAAGGCTTGCGGTGCCGGCTCCTCCGACGGCCGCGACACGCCTTCGTCGACGTAGCGCTCGAGCAGGTCCAGCTCGTCCGCCTCGAGCCGAACCTTGTAGAAGCGGCGCAGGTTGGCGCGGTACGGCTCGCCCTCGTGGATGTAGCCGACCTGCTCCGGGAAGAAGCGCAGATAGGCGTCGTTCCAGAACGCGGTGCGGTCGTCGGCGTCGAATGCGCAGACCGCGACATTCAGACGGTCGAGCGCGACCGCGATCGCCGGCGTCGCGGTGCCGAAACGATCACGGCGGACGACGCTCGCCTCGCGAAGGTCATGGCCCGGCAGTCGCGTCGACAGGGCGGCGAAGAGATGGTGCGTCGGCGAGTCGGTGCTGAATCCTTCGGTGAGGACGCCGACCGTGCCGCCGCTGTCGTCCCAGCCCGCGGCAGAGGCCATCGAGCGCGCCGGCGAGCTCCGCTGTGGCGCTTGCTGGCGCCGGCCGATCGCGATCGCTTCGCGTTCCACGACCGGTCAGAACGCCCGTGTGCGCGCGCTGCGCGCCAACGACCACACCGAGCAGAGCATCGTCCCCTCCGCAGCCCCCGAGGCTTTGCACCGTCCGGCGCATCTTCCATGCCACCCCGCCGCGGCGGCCCGGACGCTTCGCGGGCGCGCGACTGGTTCGCTTGTGACGAAATCGAGGGATTGCGGCGGCGCAAAGCGCCAGCCTTGCAACCAGTTGCTACTGCCGCCTGGCGGTGACGTCAGCTGGAGCGGGGTGAGGGGAATCGACG
>DASXIP010000348.1:0-4499 GCA_036497875.1 Caldimonas sp. | reverse complement strand
GCGATCTACACCGTCACCGAGGTCTACCCGGATCACGTCGTCCTCGACGGCAACCATCCGCTCGCCGGCATCGCCCTCAGGCTGTCAATCGTCGTGCGCGATGTGCGCGAGGCGACCGAGGCGGAGATCGAGGCCGGCTCGGTCAGCAACAGCGGGCTCAGCGTCCTCGCTGCAGCGACTCCCGGACCGCACCTGCACTGAGGCGGCGCGACACGGCGGCGCGGCGCCGACCACGGTGCCGCTATTCCGCTCCTGACGCGCTCGCGGCCGGCGCGATTTCCGGCGTCTGCACTGGACCCTTGCCGCTGAAGCGATCGAGCGCCAGGTAGATCACCGGCGTGATGTAGAGCGTGATCGCCTGCGAGAAGATCAGGCCGCCGGCGACCGCGAGGCCGAGCGGCTGGCGAAGCTCCGCGCCGGCGCCGAGGCCGAGCGCGATCGGCAGCGCACCCATCAGCGCGGCGAGCGTCGTCATCATGATCGGCCGGAAGCGCAGGATGCACGCCTCGCGGATCGCCACCGCCGGCGCCATGGCGTCGTTGCGCTGCGCATCGAGCGCGAAGTCGATCATCATGATCGCGTTCTTCTTGACGATGCCGATCAGGAGCAGGATGCCAATCGTCGCGATCAGCGTCAGGTCGAGGCCAAACAGGCGCAACGTCAGCAGCGCGCCGACCGCGGCCGAGGGCAGCCCGGCGAGAATCGTCAGCGGGTGGACGTAGCTCTCGTAGAGCACGCCGAGCAGGACGTAGATGACGAGCAGCGCCGAGACGATCAGGATCGCCTGGCTGCCCTGTGAGCTCTTGAACACCGCGGCGTCGCCGCCGTAGCTGGTGATGATCGAGGCCGGCATGCGCAACTGGTCGCGGTATTGCTCGAGCTTGGCGGTCGCGTCGCCAAGCGCGGTCCCCGGCGACAGGTTGAACGAGACGGTGACCGCCTGCAACTGGCCGACATGGTTGATCGCGGTCGGCCCGATCGAGCGCTCGACCGTCGCGAAGCTCGACAGGGGCACCAGCGCGCCCGTCGACGAGCGCACGTAGATGTTGTTGAACGCGCTCTCGTCCTGCTTCGCGCTTGGCGCCACTTCCATGATCACCTGGTAGCTGTCGACGGGCGTGTAGATCGTCGACACCTGCCGCTCACCGAACGCGCTGTAGAGCGCCGAACGGACGTTGTCGATCGAGACGTCGAGCGTGTTGGCGCGGTCGCGGTCGATCTTGAGCGATGCCTGCAGGCCCTTCAGCTGCGAATCGCTCGTCACGTCGCGGAACCGCGCGTCGTTGCGCATCAGATCCTGCAGGCGCAGCGCCCAGTCGTTGAGCTCGCCCGCCTGCACGCTCTGCAGGATGTACTGGTACTGCGCCTTGCTGGGGCGGCCGCCGAGCTGCAGGTTCTGGATCGGCTGCATGTAGACGCTGATGCCGGGCACCTCCCGCATCTTCTTGCGCAGCCCCTCGACGACGAGCTTCATCGGCGGCCGCTCGGCGCGCGGCTTCAGGTTGATGAAGAGGCGGCCGACGTTCTGCGAGCCGCTCACGCCGCCGGCGCCGTTGAAAGAGTTGACCGATCCCACCGCGGGATCGGCGCGCAGCACCTCGACGACGCGGTTCTGCAGCGCGACCATCGCCGGAAACGAGATGTCCTCCGACGCTTCGGTCGTGATCCGGATCTGGCCGATGTCCTCCTCGGGGAAGAATCCCTTGGGAATGGTGACGAAGAGCCACGCCGTGGCGACGAAGGTGAGCAGCGCGACGAGCATGACGATGCCGCGGTGGCGCAGGGCGACGTCGAGCGAACGCGTGTAGGCGGCGAGCAGCGCATCGAAGGAGCGCTCGAACGAGCGGACGAGCGCTCCCGGACGCCGGGCGTGCGCCTCGTCCTTCAGGAAGCGGCTTCCCAGCATCGGCACCAGCGTCAGCGAGACGAACGCCGAGGCGACGATTGCGAGGCCGACGATCACTGCGAACTCGTGGAACAGCAGGCCGATCACGCCCGGCATGAAGAAGATCGGGATGAACACCGCGATCAGCGAGCTCGAGATCGAGATGATCGTGAAGCCGACCTCGCGCGAGCCGCGCAGCGCGGCCTGGAACGGCGGCTCGCCGTTCTCGACGTGGCGCATGATGTTCTCGAGCATGACGATGGCGTCGTCGACGACCAGGCCGACGGCGAGCGTCAGGCCGAGCAACGAGATGTTGTCGACCGTGTAGCCGAACGCCCACAGCAGCGAGACCGCGCCGATCAGCGACACCGGCAGCGACAGGGTCGGGATCGCGGTGGCGACGAACCGGCGCAGGAACAGGAAGATGACGAGGACGACGAGTGCGACCGTTCCCAGCATCGTCAGCGTCACGTCGTGCAGCGCGTCGCGGATCGAGACCGAACGATCGTTGACCGCCGACAGGCGCACCGACTGCGGCAACTGCGACTGGAACGAAGCGAGCTTGGCGCGGACCGAATCGACCACCTTGACGGTGTTGGCGTCGGGCTGGCGCAGGATCGCGAGCGAGATCGAGGTGTCGCCGTTGAACGACGCCGCCGTCTTGACCGTCTCGTAGCTGTCCTCGACGGTCGCGACTTCCTTCAGCCGCACCGTGTTGCCGCCCTTGTTGCCGACGATCAGCTCGGCGAACTCGGCGGCGTTGCGCAACTGGCGGTTGGCCTGCAACGTCAGCGTCTGCGCCGGGCCTTCGAGCGTGCCGACGGGAGTATTGGCATTGGCGGCGGTGAGCGCCCTCGTCAGCTCGTCGAGGCTGATGTTGCGCGCGGCGAGGGCGTCGGGCTGGACGCGCACGCGCACGGCGAAACGCTTCTGGCCGTAGATGTTGACCTGGGCGACACCGTCGAGCGTCGACAGCGTCGGCGAGATCAGGTGCTCGGCGAAGTCGTTCAGGTCGGAAAGGCTGAGCGAGGGCGACGTCATCGCCAGGAACAGCACCGGCGCATCGGCCGGGTTGACCTTGCGATATGCGGGCGGGATCGTCATCTCGATCGGCAGCGTGCGCTGCGCACGCAGCAGCGCCGCCTGGACATCGACCGCGGCGGCGTCGATGTCGCGGCCCTGGTCGAATTCGAGCGTCACCGAAGTCACGCCGAGCGTGTTGCTCGAGCTGATGACCGCGAGCCCCGGAATCGTCTGGAACTGCTTCTCGAGCTGCAGCGCAACCGAGGTCGCCATCGTCTCGGGGCTTGCACCGGGAAGCTGTGCCGAGACGTTGATGACGGGCGTGTTGTAGCTGGGCAGCGCCGCAACGGGGATCTTGCTGTACGCGATCACGCCGGCGACGACGATTGCCGCGTTGAGCAGTACCGTCAGCACCGGCCTGCGAATGAACAGCTCGGAGAGATTCATCGCCGTCTCCGAAGCGGCCCGCTCAGGTCGCGGTCGCGCTTGCGGTGACGGCGCCCGATGCGGCCGCCGGAACCGCCTGAGTGTCTGCCGATGTTGGCGACGCGGCGCGCCCCTTGACCGGCGCGGGGTCGCCGGCGGGCCGCTCGATCACGGCCGATCCCGGACGCAGGTTCTGCCGCCCTTCAAGGACGATCCGCTCGCCGGGCCTGACCCCGGTGACGGCGGCATCCTCGCCACTCGCATAGGCGACCTCGACTGTGCGTGCGGCGACCTTGGCGCCGGCGTCGACGACGTAGACGATCTTGCCGCGCGGGCTCTGGATGATGGCCGCCTGCGGGACCACGCTGGCGCCCTTCAGCGTCTGCACTGCGAGGCGGATCGTGACGAAGGCACCGGGCCAAAGCCGCTCGCCCGGATTCGTGAATTGCGCCTTCGCGCGCACCGTTCCGGAGGCCGCGTCGACGACGTTGTCGACGAACTGGAGCTTGCCTTTGAGCGCACCGTCGCTGTCGGGCAGCAGCGCGGTCACGGTGCCCCCGCCGGCACGCAAGGTCGCGAGCGCGTCCGAGAGGTTGCGCTGCGGCAGGCTGAAGGCGACCCCGATCGGGTCGAGCTGCGTGATCGTGACGAGCGCATTGCCGGTCGGCTGCACCAGGCTGCCGGCAAAGACGTTGATCGCGCCGGCGCGCCCCGACGTCGGCGCGACGATGCGCGTGTACGACATGCCGACCTTGGCCGCCGTGATCGCGGCGCGGTCGGCGGCGACGACGGCGCGCTGCGATTCGACCAGCGTCTCGTTGGTGTCGACGGCGCCCTGAGAGATGAAGTTCTGCTTGAAGAGGTCCTGGCTGCGCGCGAGCTGGCGCTCGGCGTCGGCGAGCGCGGCCTGATCCTTGGCGAGTTGCGCCTCGGCCTTGGCGATGTTGACCTCGTCGTTGCGAGCGTCGAGCGTGAAGAGCGCGTCGCCGGCGCGGACGAACTGCCCTTCCTTGATGTGCACCTTGGTGATGACGCTCGCGACCTGCGGCCGAACGTCGACGCTGTTGAGCGAGGTGACGTTGCCGGTCGCGTCGAGCATGACGTCGACGTTGCGCTTCTGGACAAGCACCGTGGTGACGCTGACGGCCGGCCCGCTCGCCGCCAC
>DASXIP010000347.1:0-12209 GCA_036497875.1 Caldimonas sp. | reverse complement strand
GACGTCGACGAGCCGCGCATCATGGTGGGCCCGATCGGCGGCTCCAACGAGGCGCGGATGACTGCGCTCAGCCAGATCTCGCCGCCTGCGCTGCACATGGACAAGCCGCTCATCATCGCCGTCAGTCGCGCCGTCCCCGACCTGTTCGCGCCCTGGCGACAGCAGGCGTTCGCCAACCTCACCTTCTTCGCCCTGCTCGGCGCCGGCGCGGCCTTTGGCCTCTACCGCGGCCAGTGGCGACGCAAGTCGTATGCCCTCCTCGAGGCGAGCACCGAACGCGAGCGCAGGAAGAACGCCGAGCAACTCGAGCTTGCGCTCGAAGGCGCCGACCTCGGGCTGTGGGACTGGGATGTCCGCAACGACCGCTTCACGTCCAACGAAGGCGTGCGCCGGCAGCTCGGCTACGCACCGGGCGAGCTCGGCGACAGCGGCGTGGCGTGGCGAAATCTCGTTCATCGCGACGAAGCCGAGCGGCTGATCTCGAGCATCGAGGCACATTTCCGGCGCGAGACCGCGGCCTACGAATGCGAGTTCCGCGTCCGCCACAAGGACGGCCGCTGGGTCTGGTTGCTGAGCCGCGGCAAGGTCGTCGAGCGCGACGGCGACGACACGCCGGTGCGGATGGCCGGAACGCACATGGACCTGACCCGCCGGATCCGCATCGAGGCCGAGGCGCGCCGCAGCGCCGAGATGCTGCGGCGCACCGGCGAGCTCGCGAGCATCGGCGGCTGGGAGCTCGA
Organism: Caldimonas sp.; assembly: GCA_036497875.1. Taxonomy (GTDB): domain Bacteria; phylum Pseudomonadota; class Gammaproteobacteria; order Burkholderiales; family Burkholderiaceae_C; genus Schlegelella_A. The sequence goes on along the minus strand of DASXIP010000347.1, from coordinate 11,469 downwards.
CCTGGCGACGATGCACGTCGAGTGGAGCGAGCAGGTCTTTCGCATTCACGAACTGCCGCCTGGCCCGTCGCCGCGTCTCGAGGACGCGATGCAGTACTACGGCGCGGGGCGGCCGGCGTTGCAGGCGGCGATCGAAGCGGCGGCACGCGAAGGCACGCCGTGGGACCTCGAGCTGCCCTTCGTCACCGCCAAGGGCAGCGCGCGGTGGCTGCGTGCCCAGGGCGCCGCGGTGTGCGAGGACGGCCGACCGGTGCGACTGCTCGGTGCCTTCCAGGACATCACCGAGAAGAAGAAGAACGCGCTCGAGCTCTACCGCCTCAACGAGGAACTGACGCGCCTGTCGACGACCGACGCGCTGACCGAGGTCGGCAATCGCCGCCTGTTCGACCAGACGCTGAGTGCCGAGTGGGCGCGCGCCGCGCGCCGCGGCGGCTCGATCGGCCTCCTGATGATCGACGTCGATCACTTCAAGGAATACAACGACCACTACGGTCACCCCGCCGGCGACACGGTGCTGCGCCAGATCGCGCACATGGTCGGCGACTCGGTGCGCCGCGGCGGCGAGCTCGTCGCCCGCTATGGCGGCGAGGAGTTTGCGCTGCTGCTGCCGGGAGCGGACCTCGAGGCGGCGATCGTCGTCGCCGAGCGCTGCAAGCAGCAGGTAGTCGATGCCAAGATCGAGCACCGCGCATCGGCGACGTCGGCCTGGCTCGGCGTCAGCATCGGCGTCGCCAGCCAGGTGGCGAGCCCGACGGTCGACTGCAGCGTGCTGGTCGAGATCGCCGACGCGGCGCTCTACCGCGCGAAGCGCTGCGGCCGCGGCCGGATCGAGTTCTAATCGACCCCCTCGCACGCGGGGGAAGCGGTGTCGGACCGGGCGCCCGCACCGTTGCCGTGCGTGCCGTTCATCGGTTTGACACGCCGTTCGTCGATCATCCGAAGGAATCCTACAGCGCGGACGGTATCGAACTGATGTCCGCGCATGGGGCTTGCCCATGTAATGGCGCAACACCGCTGGCGACCATTCCGTTCGAAGGACGCGTCATGTCAATGCTCGAAGGCCTATCGTCGACCCTCGCCGACATGGGATTCGCCCAGCTCAGCCTGCTCTTCCTCGCGGTCGGGGCGTACTCTATCGCGATCAACGGCTCGTTCGGCGGCAGTGCGCGCAGCGGCGCCGCGAGCGCATCCTTCGCGTCGAGCGTCGCGTTCTCGACGCTGGCGCCGTCGTGGATGAGCGGCGTCGTCTTCCTCGCCCTGGCGGTCCTTGCGATAGCGCTGTTCGCCGCTGCAAGCTGGCTGGCGGCGGCAATGCTCGGCCTCGGCGCCGAGCGCGGGGTCGTCATCGCCGACGAAGAGCGCGCGCCTTCACCTGCGCCGGCGTTGCAGACCGTGCGCGGGCTTGCGGCCGGGCTGATTCGCTTGCACTGAGCGCTGACGGCGCGCCTGCGCCCGCGAGCGTTGCGAACGCGGCCTGCGCTCAGGACGTGGCGAGCACCAGTGCGAGGGCGACCGCCGCCGGGAGTGCCTGCACGAACAGGATCTTCCTGCCGACCGTCGCCGCGCCATAGATCCCGGCGACGATGACGCAGCCGAGGAAGAACACCTTGACGCTGGTGCCGGCGACGCCGAGCGAGAGGCCCCAGAAGAGGCCAGCTGCGAGAAAGCCGTTGTAGAGCCCCTGGTTGGCGGCGAGAACCTTCGACGCCGCTGCTTGCTCGGCGGTGTGGCGAAACGTCCTCAGGCCTGTCGGCTTGTCCCAGAGGAACATCTCGAGGACGAGGAAGTACACGTGCAGCAAGGCGACGATCGCGACCACGATGTCGGCGGCGAGCCTCATCGCGATGCCTCAGCGAACCGCCGCGAGCGGGCGCGGCTTGCGCGGCTTGGCCGCACGCCCGCTCGGCGGAACGACACGGACGCCGGGCTTGCGTGCCGGCCGTGCCGGCTTGGCGTCGGCGCGAGGCGGCCGCCGCTTCTTCGTGCGCGCTGACGCGCTCGCTGCCGGCGCAGTTGTCGCGGTGGCCGACGCCACGAGTGCCGGTGCGACCAGCGCACGCAAGGTCGACATCGCGCGGTGCAGGTGGTTGCCGAGCTCATGCACGTCGGGCACCGCGCGACGGCACGCGATCAGGCCGAAGCAGATCTTGTCGACGTGACTTTGCACCGTGATGTTCAGTGCCAGGCCATGGCCCACGATCGACAGCGGGTAGTAGTCGGTCATCTTCGCGCCGACCAGGTACACGTCGACCTTCGAGCCGGGCACGTTGGAGATCGCGACATTGCCGACCCGCAGCCAGTCGGCGATGCGCGAGCGTCCGTAGAGCGAGGCGAGGCCGCTGATGAGCCAGGGCGAGCCGAGTGACGGAAAGTCGGTCGGAATGACGCCGCGGAAGGTGCCCATCTGCTTCTTCATCGCCGCGGTGCCGCGCTTGATCGCCTTCAGCCGCGCCGCCGGATCCGACTCCTCGGTGCCAAGATCGATCATCGTTCCGGCGACCTGGTTATTCGACGTCGTGTCGCCCTCCTGGCGCAGCGAGATCGGCACGAACGCGACCAGAGACTTGTCGGGCAGCTCGCGGCTTTCCTTCAGGTAGTTGCGCAGCGCCGTGCTGCACAGCCACAGCACCATGTCGTTGATCGAGGCGCCAAGGCCCTTGCCGATCGCCTTGATCTCCGCCAGCGGCAGCGACACCGCGGCGAAGGCGCGCTGATTCGTGATCGAGCGGTTGAACGGTGTCGGCGGCGCAAACTTGAAGGCGCTGGGCGCCTTCTCGGCCTTGCGCGTCGCCCGGTCCTCGGGGCTTTCCTCGCGCCGCTCGACCAGCGCCTTCTGCACCGCGCCGGCGACCGTCTTCGCCAGCGCCGGCAACAGCTTCAGGCTCTCCACCACCTGCCTCGCCTGGTTCTGCAGCGCAGCGGCGAGCAGCTCGGCGACGCCGAGCTGGTAAGTGTTGGCGCGAACCTCGCGCGGCGGCTTGACGGCGCGCGGCTCGGGCGTGGTGTCGAACAGGCTGGTCGCCATCGCCACCCCTGCCTGGCCGTCGACGGCACTGTGGTGGACCTTGCCGTAGAAGCCGATGCGGCCGTCGGCGAGGCCTTCGATGATGTAGAACTCCCAGAGCGGGCGACTGCGGTCGAGCAGCATCGAATGCAGCCGCGCCGCCAGCGCCTCGAGCTGCTCGATGGTGCCGGGCTTGGGCAGAACCATGTAGCGCACGTGGTAGTCGAGGTCGATGTCGTCGTCGTGGATCCACACCGGGTTGGCGAGGTCGAACGGCATCAGCGCGAGCTTCCTGGTGAACACCGACGCCATGTGCATGCGCTTGGCGACGTGCGCCTTGACCGCTTCGTAGTAGCCCTCGCCGCTGTAGCCGGCGGGCGGGTCGAACAGGTTGAGGCTGCCGACGTGCATCGGCATCTCGGCGCTTTCCATGTGGAGGAACGCGCCGTCGACGATGCTCAGGTGTTTCATCTGGGTCATTGCGCGTCTCCTCGTGAACTCGCCTCGTTGTACCGCGCCGTCAACGGCACGGCCAGCGGAGTTCCCCGCGGCCGCCACGCGCGCGATCGCCACTTCGACAGCGTTGCTCCACAATCGATCGATGGACCGCAACGAGCAGGCCGCGACGCTCGCCGCCGGCGCCCCGACGGACGAGCGCAGCGCGTTCTACGCGCGCATCGACAAGCTCGGGCTGACACCGCTCTGGGAGGTGCTCGGCGCGCTCGTCCCATCACAGCCGACGAGCCCGGTCGCGCCGGTCCACTTCCGCTACGACGCCATCCGGCCGCACGTCATGGAGGCCGGCCGCCTCATCACCGCCGAGGAGGCCGAGCGACGCGTCCTCGTCCTCGAGAACCCGGCGCTGCGCGGCCAGTCGTGCATCACGCAGTCGCTCTATGCCGGCCTGCAGCTGATCCTGCCCGGCGAGGTCGCGCCGGCGCACCGCCACACGCAGTCGGCGCTGCGCCTCGTGCTCGACGGCGAGGGCGCGTATACCGCGGTCGACGGCGAACGGACGACGATGCGTTTCGGCGACTTCATCATCACGCCGTCGTGGACCTTCCATGACCACGGCAACGACGGCCACGATCCAGTCGTCTGGCTCGACGGCCTCGACATCCCGCTCGTCCGCTTCCTCGACGCCGGCTTTGCCGAGAAGAGCACTGTCAAGTCGCGCGCTGCAGATCGGCCTGAGGGCGACGCGTTTTTCCGTTACGGCAGCAACATGCTGCCGCTCGACCACGCGCCGGCGGCGTCGGAGCCGTCGCGCGTCTTCGTCTACCCGTTCGCACGCACGCGTGAAGCGCTCGCCGGCATCGGGCGCACCGACGCCGACGCGCACTTCGGCTTCAAGATGCGCTACGTCAACCCTGCGACCGGCCGCTCGCCGATGCCGACGATCGGCACCTTCGTGCAGCGCCTGCCAAAGGGCTTCGCGACGCGCCCCTACCGGAGCAGCGACAGCGCCGTCTACGTCTGCCTCGAGGGCGGCGGCCGCGCCGTGATCGCGACCGGCGACGACGCATCGGTCGCGTTCGACTTCGCCAGCCGCGACGTCTTCGTCGTGCCGTCCTGGCACCGTTTCACCCTCGCCGCGCACGAGGAGGCGACGCTGTTCAGCTTCTCCGACCGGCCGGTCCAGGAAGTCCTCGGCCTCTGGCGCGAGGAACGGATGGCGTGACGGCGCCTGCCGCCGCACCGGTCATCGTTGCCGGCGGCGGCATCGGCGGGCTCGCGGCCGCGCTCGCGCTCGCGCAGCGCGGCTTTCGCGTCCTCGTCCTCGAGCAGGCGGCGGAGCTCGGCGAGATCGGCGCCGGCGTCCAGCTGGCGCCGAACGCGTTCGCCGCCTTCGACGCGCTCGGCGTCGGTGCACAAGCGCGCGAACGCGCGGTCACCGTCGATCGGCTGGTGTTGATGGACGCCGTCGACGAGACGGTGATCGCCGAAGTCCCGACCGGCGACGCCTTTCGTGCCCGGTTCGGCAATCCGTACGCCGTCATCCACCGCGCCGACGTCCATCGGTCGCTGCTCGAGGGCGTTCGCGCGCAGCCCGGCGTCGAGGTGCGGACGTCGACGCACGTCGTCCGCTTCGAGCCCGCCGATGATGGCGGAGTGGTCGTCTTCGACGCCGCCGGCGGCGTCCATCGCGGCCTCGCCCTCGTCGGCTGCGACGGCGTCAAGTCGGCGGTGCGCGCGCAGACGGTCGGCGACGACGTCCGCGTCTCGGGCCACGTCGTCTACCGCGCGGTCGTCGACGTTGCCGACTTCCCGGCCGATCTGCGCTGGAACGCCCCGGCGGTCTGGGCTGGGCCGAACTGCCACCTCGTCCACTACCCGCTGCGCGGTGGCGCCCAGTTCAACGTCGTCGTCACTTTCCATAGCCGCGATCAGGAGACCTGGAGCGTGAGCGAGGGTAGCCAGGCCGAGGTGCTGTCCTACTTCGAAGGCATCGCGGCGCGGCCGCGCCGGCTGCTCCAATTGCCGAAGAGCTGGAAGCGCTGGGCGACCGCCGATCGCATGCCGATCGCCGCGTGGACGCACGCCCGCACGACGCTGCTCGGCGACGCCGCGCATCCGCTGCTGCAGTACCTGGCGCAGGGCGCGTGCATGGCCCTCGAGGACGCGGTGACGCTCGGCCGTGCCCTGGCGGCGTGCGACGACGACATCGACGCCGCATTCGCGCTCTACCAGCGCTCGCGCGTCGCGCGCACTGCCCGCGTCGTCCTGATGACCCGCGAGATGGGCCGCATCTACCACGCGCACGGCATCGAGCGCGTGGTCAGGAACGAGCTCTGGCGCGGCCGCACACCCGCGCGCAGCTACGACGCGCTCGATTGGCTCTACGGCTGGACGGCAGGGCGCTGCCTGCAGGCGACGTAGCGAAGCGGAACGGCGGCACTGCCCGCACAATCTTGCGGCGAACCGAACAGCAACGCCACGAGGAGGCCCGCCATGTCCGTCCAGCGCGACCGTCCCTACCTGCAGTTCAACTTCCTCGTCGACATCGGCGATGGCGACAGCGACAGCGTCAGCGCGGGCTTCCAGGAAGTGAGCCCGATCGAGACCGAGGTGTCGGTGACCGAATACCGCAACGGCAACTCGAAGGAGAACAGCGTCGTCAAGCTGACCGGCCTCAACAAGTGCAGCGACGTCACGATGAAGCGAGGAACGATCGGCTCGCTGGCGCTCTACAACTGGCTGAACGAGATCAGGAACGGCGACCAGAACGCCTACCGCACGGTCACCATCCAGTTGCAGAACGAGGACCACACCGAGGCCGTCGAGACCTGGAAACTGATCCGCGCCCGCATCGTCAAGCACAGCAGCGGCCCGCTCAACGCGAAGGGCAAGGACGTTGCCGTCGAAGAGATCGTGCTCGCCTATGAGCGCCTCGAGCTGGAGTAGGCGTGCAGGCGCTGGGCGATCGGCCGCTCGCGAGCTCGAACTTCCTGGTCGAGATCGGCGGCGCCAGCGGACGCGCGCCGGGCACCGGCTTCGCCGAGGTCGCCTTTGCGCCGTTCGCGTTCGACGCGCCGGGGCCGGCGCTCGGCGGCGACGGTCTCGTTGGCGTCGGCACCACGCCGGCAGCCGGGCGCCTCGTGCTGCGGCGCGGCGCGACCGGCGCGCTCGACCTCTACCACTGGTGGGACCTGGCACGCCAGGGCAAGGCGCCGCGGCGCCGCGTCGTCAAGGTCAAGCTGCTTGCCGACGACCGTTCGACCGTCGCGATGACCTGGCGCTTCAGCAACGTTCGTCCGCTGCGCCTTTCGTATTCGCCGCTGGACGCGATGGCCGGCGGAGTGCTGATGGAAACGCTCGAGCTCGCCTTCGACGACGTCGAGATGTCGTGACCGCCAGCGCTGCGCACGCTAGCGCGGCGACGAGCGATGCGCCTGCTTCTGCCGATACATCAGCGCGTCGCTGCGTGTCAGCAGCCCCTGCGCGGTCTCGGCCGGATCGAAGACGACGATGCCGGCGCTGAACTCGAACGCGCCGACCGCCCAGCGCGAGTCGTGGATGGCGCAGAAGCTGCGAATCCGCTCGACCACCACCTCGGCTTGCGCCGCGCTGGTCGCCGCCAGCAACAGCGCAAACTCGTCGCCGCCGAGACGAAACGCGCCGTCGACGTGGACGCGCACCGTCTGCTCGATGGCCACCGAGAACTGGCGCAGCACCTGATCGCCGGCAGCGTGGCCGAAGCGATCGTTGATGGCCTTGAAGTTGTCGATGTCGAGGTAGGCGACGCAGAGCGGATCGCCCGAGCGCCGCGCGCGGGCGCACTCGACATCGATCGCGGCGCTGAAGGCGCGTCGGTTGAGGAGCCCCGTGAGCGCGTCGGAGCGCGACATCACCTCAAGGGCACGATGATCGCGGCGCACCCGCGCCACCAGCAACAGGATGACGAGCCCGCCGATGACCTCGGTCACCCAGCCGCGCGGCGAGCTCGGCAATTCGCCGTTCTCGATCCAGTCGGTGACGAGTGGCAGCGGCACCAGCACGTAGAGCCACATCAGACCGCCGATGCGTGCGCGCAGTGCCGAGACGCGGTCGCCGAGTCGCGGCACCAGCGATGGAAACCGTGGGCCCTCGTGGCCCAAAGGCAGCGCCCGTGCCCGCAGCCTCCGGGCAGCGTCGAGATTGTCGGCATCGCCGCGCATCCCGGCTGGCTTAGGCGAAGCCCCGGCTCCTCCGGCTCGCGTTCCGTTCGCTGGGGGGAAGGACGGTGTGCCCGGTGTCGCCGCTGCTGCCGCGGACGGTGCATCGACCTGCTCCAACCGGCGCGCGGTCAACGTGTCCATGCTCACCTCCGGCCGCCAGTGTCGGTCGCCGCGGCGGCGGCGGGATGTGCGAATCGGGCGGAACGGTAAAGGCCGGTAAAGCTGCTGCTGAAAACCGCGCGAGGCCCGACGCCCTCGCCTCGGCGTCGTCGTCTCGTCGCGGCGCGGGCGCGGGGCGGCTCAGAGCTGTGAGCCGAGCAGCGACGCCAGCTGCTCCAGGAGCTTGTCTCTGAGCGGCCGCGCCTGCCACTGGGCAAGCGTGGTGCGGCGCGAGCTGGCGAGATCGGCATCGAAGATCCGCACCTGCTCGGCTGCGAACGAGGCGTCGTAGAAGTTGAGGTTGGCCTCGTCGTTGAGGCGAAACGAGCGGTCGTCGAAGTTTGTCGATCCCGTCGAGACCATGTACTCGTCGACGATCATGACCTTGCAGTGGTACATCGTCGGCTGGTATTCGTAGATCTCGGCGCCGGCGGCGAGCAGGTCGCCCCAGCGCGCCTTCGAGGCGCTGCGCACGGTCTCGGTATCGATGTACTTGCCGGGCGTGATGATCTGCAGCTTCACGCCGCGCTTCATCGCGGCGACCATCGACTTCACCGCCAGCTCGTTGGGGACAAAGTACGAGCTCGACAGGCGGATCGTGCGCTTCGCCGACGTGATCGCGAGCAGGTACATCAGCTCCATGCTCGCGCTGCCGCCGCTCGGCGAGCTGCTGAAGACCTGCGCGGCGCCGCCGGCGAGCGGCTCGATTGGCGGGAAGTAGTCGGCGCCGTGCAGCACCGCGCCGGCGGTCTTGATCCAGTTGTCCATGAAGACGCCCTGCATCTGGGCGACGACCGGCCCTTCGACGCGAAAATGCGTGTCGCGCCAGTGCTCGGGATCCTGCGCGTCGCCGGTCCACTGCTCGGCGATGCCGACGCCGCCCGTGAAGCCGATCGTGCCGTCGACGACGAGGAGCTTCCGGTGGGTGCGGTTGTTGAGGCGGCCGAGATGCGACCAGTGCGGCGGGTGGTACTTCTGGATCTCGACCCCGGCCGACTTCAGCTCGTCGAGCAGCGCCTCCTCCATCTTCTGCGAGCCGACCCAGTCGAGCAGGACGTGGACTCGGACACCGGCGCGCGCGCGCTCGGCGAGAGCGTCTGCGAACTCCTTGCCGATCGCTCCCGACCAGTAGATGTAGGTCTCGAAGTCGATCGTCTGCTTCGCGCCGCGGATCGCCTCCAGCATCGACGGGAAGATCCGGTCGCCGTTGACGAGCACCTGGTAGCGGTTGCCGGAGACGACCGGCGGCCCGAGCAACACGCCGATGACGTGGAGGAACTCGGGATCCTCGACGCCGTAGAGGTGCTCGATCCGCTGCTGGATCTTCTTCTCGCCGCTGCCCGCGTTGACCACGATCAGCGCGATCACGAGGGTGACGACGCAGGCGACGATGACCGCCATGATCGGGGTCTCGCGGCGCAAGTGCTGGCGCAATCGGGCGAAGTTCATGATCGACGAAGCCCGTGGCAAGCCGCCGCGGGCCGGCAAAGAGAAGCGCCCCTGAGGGCGCTTCTCGATTGCAGGGTGCGATCAGATCACTTGCCGTCGTGGTCGGAGTCGCCGGGGATAGCGCGCTCGACGCTGTCGCTGACGCGGTTCCACGCGTCCTTGGTCGCGAGCTTGGCACGATCCCAGGTCAGCTTCGATTCGCCCTTGGCGCGATCCCAGTCGCGCGACAGGTCGGACTCGACCTCGTCGAAGCGGCGGCCGGGGTACTTCGAATACGAGTCCCAACCGTATGCGTACGCCGGGCGGTAGTCGTCGTAGGTCGAGCCGGTCGCATACGGACGGCTCATGAAGTTGTCGCGCCAGTAGGCATCTTCGCGGGTCGGGTCGATATGTTCGGCGATGCCCTTGCCGGCCAAGCCGCCGACAACGGCGCCGACCGCAGCGCCGACCACCGTGCCGACCGGCCCGGCCACCGTGCCAGTCGCGGCACCGGCGGCGATGCCGCCTGCCACTGCGCCGGCTGCGGTGCCGACCGGGTGCGCGCCCGGCGCGCCGGTCAGTGGATCGCGATTGGCGTCGGTGCCGGTCTTGTTGATCGTGTCGCTGCTCATCCAAGGTTCTCCTCGGGAATGGTGGGGGCGAACCCGAGGGTCGCCCGGGAAGACCGCGGTCCTAGCGGACCTGGCCGCGGCGGAACAGATTGACGATCGCGAGCAGGATCACGGCGCCGACCAGCGAGACGAGCATCGCGGGCAGGCTGAACGCGTCCTGATTGATGGTTGGCACGCCCACCAGCGGCGAGATCAGCCAGCCGCCGAGCAACGCGCCGACGATGCCGACGACGACGTTGAGGACGATGCCCTGCTGTGCATCGGTGCGCATGATCATGCTCGCCAGCCAGCCGATGACGCCGCCGATGACCAGCCAAATGATGAAGTTCATATCCGTTTCCTCGCCTCGTGGGCCTGTGGAGTTGAAGACGCCGATCTGGCGGCGCTGTCGGCAGTGTGGAGATCGCGACGTGCTCGCGCTATGCGCGAACGCCGCATCGGATCGGCGGGTCCCGCCGCGGCGCGGCGTCGGATTCGGCCTACGCGACTGACTTCGACGCGTCAGGTCACCGGCGCCGGATTGAAGAGCACCAGCGCGTTGTGCAGCGCGAGGCGCTCGGCACACGTGCGGCGGCCGCTCGCCACGTCGAGCAGGAAGCGAAACAGCGCCCAGCCGGTCTCTTCGATCGTCGCCGTGCCGTCGGCGATGGTGCCGGCGTTGAGATCCATCAGGTCGTGCCAGCGACGCGCCAGGCCGCTCGTCGTCGCGACCTTGACGACCGGCGCTTCGGCGAGACCGTACGGCGTGCCGCGACCGGTGGTGAAGACGTGCACGTTCATGCCGGCCGCGAGCTGCAGCGTGCCGCAGATGAAGTCGCTCGCCGGCGTCGCCGCGTAGACGAGGCCGCTCGTCAGCCCCTTGTCGCGCAGCCGCTCGCCCGGACCGAGGACGCCGACGATCGGCGCCCTGCCGGACTTGACGATCGACCCCATCGCCTTCTCGACGATGTTGGCGAGGCCGCCCTGCTTGTTGCCCGGCGTCGTGTTGGCGCTGCGGTCGGCGCCGCCGCGGCCGAGGTAGGCGTCGTACCACGCCATCTCGCGCACCATCGCCGCCGCGACTTCGGGTGTCGCCGCGCGCGCCGTCAGCTGGTCGATGCCGTCGCGCACCTCGGTGACCTCGGAGAACATCACCGTCGCGCCGGCGCGAACGAGCAGGTCGCTGCAGACGCCGACCGCCGGATTCGCGGTCGCACCCGAGAACGCATCGCTGCCGCCGCACTGCACGCCGACGACGAGCGCCGATGCCGGCACCGTCTGGCGCCGGCGCGCGTTCAATCGCTCGAGATGCACCTTCGCCGACGCGAGGATCGAATCGACCATCGACGCGAAGCCGACGTGTGCCTCGTCCTGCAGGCGGACGACGTCGAGGCCCTCGGCGCCAGGATCGTCGCGCTCGTCGCGGATCGCGAACGAGCCGGGCGGCAGCAACCGCTCCGGCTGCAGCTTCTCGCAGCCGAGGCTCACGACCAGGATCTCGCCGCCGAAGTTCGGGTTGCGACTGATGTTGCGCAGCGTCCGGATCGGGATCAGCGCGTCGGGCGCGTCGATCGCGACGCCGCAGCCGTAGCCGTGCTCGAGGCCGACG
>DASXIP010000346.1:0-1836 GCA_036497875.1 Caldimonas sp. | reverse complement strand
ATGGCAATGAACGTAGGAACCGGCGGCGGCGGCGAGCCGGAAGTCATGATGGACATCAACACCACGCCGCTGATCGACGTGATGCTGGTGCTGATCATCATGCTGATCATCACGATCCCGGTGCAGCTGCACAGCGTCAATCTGAACATGCCGGTCGGCACCCCGCCGCCGCCGCTGAAGGAGCCGGTCGTCATCACGATCGATATTGACTTCGACGGCACCGTGCTCTGGAACGGAGAGGCGGTGCCGGATCGCGGCGCGCTCGAGGCGCGCCTGGCGCGCGCTGCGGCCGAGCCCGACCAGCCCGAGGTGCACATCCGTCCCAACAAGCTCGTCGAGTACAAGTCGGTGGCGGCAGTGCTCGCGTCGGCGCAGCGGCTCGGCGTCACGAAGCTCGGAATGGTCGGCAATGAACAGTTTGTCAAGTAGCCGCTGGCGCGCCGCCGCGACGGCGGCGCTGTTCGCCGCGGGCGTCGCGGTCGGCGCGGTGTCGATCGCGCAGGAGACGGTTCGTCCCGAGATCGGCAAGCCGCTGCAGGCGGCGCAGGAGCTCATCAAGAGCGGCCGCTACCGCGAGGCGCTCGCCAAGGTGCACGAGGCCGAGGCCGTAGGCGCGCACAACGCCAACGAGACCTACCTGATCGAGCGCATGCGCCTCGCTGCAGCGTCGGGTGCCGGCGACGCCGACGGCGCGGCGCGCTCGTTCGACGCGCTCAGCAACTCGGGCCGCATCGCGCCGGCCGACAAGCTTCGCATGATCGAGTCGATCGCCGTCAGCTACTACCGGTCGCAGCAGTACGCCAAGTCGATGCAGTGGAGCCAGCGCTATCTGCGCGAGGGCGGCACCAGCGCCTCGATCCGCACGATGCTGATCCAGAGCCAGTACCTGAGCGGCGACTTCGCCGGCGCGACCAAGGAGCTGATGGTCGAGATCCAGGGCACCGAGCGCGCCGGCGGGACGCCGGGCGAGGACCGCCTGAAGCTGCTCCTCAACTCCGCCTCGAAGCTGGGCGACAACAACGCCTACGTCTACGCGATGGAAAGGCTCGTCACCTACTACCCGAAGAAGGAGTACTGGGCCGACCTGCTGAGCCGGATGCAGCGAAAGGCCAACTTCTCCGATCGGCTCTCGCTCGACGCCTATCGGTTGTCGCTCGCGACCGGCGGCATGACCGCACCGGCCGACTTCATGGAGATGGCGCAACTCGCGCTGCAGGCCGACCTCCCCAGCGAAGGCAAGCTGGTGATCGACAAGGGGATCGCCAGTGGCGCGCTCAGCACCGGCGCCCAGGCCGATCGGGCGAAGCGGCTGAAGGTTCTCGTCGACAAGAAGCTTGCCGAGCAGGCAGCGTCGCGCGCCGACGACGAGAAGGAGGCTCTGGCCGCCAAGACCGGCGACGCGCTGGTCGCGCTCGGCATGAACCTGGTCTACAGCGGCCAGGCCGCCAAAGGTGTCCAGTTCATGCAGCAAGGCATCGCCAAGGGCAGCCTGAAGCGACCGGACGACGCCAGGCTGCACCTCGGCATCGCCCAGGTCGTTGCCGGCGACAAGGCGAAGGCGCAAGCGACCTTCAAGACCGTGCAGGGCAGCGACGGCACGGCCGACCTCGCCCGCCTGTGGTCGCTCTACGCCAGAAGGAACGGCTGAGTGTCGGCGTCGGCTACTTCGGCGCCATCCGGATCGCGCCGTCGAGTCGGATGACCTCGCCGTTGAGCATCTCGTTGGTGACGATCTGGTGGACGAGCTTCGCGAAGTCTGCCGGCGTGCCCAGGCGGCTCGGGAAGGGAACGCTGGCGGCGAGCGCCTGCTGCACCTCGACGGGCATCGTGAACAGC
>DASXIP010000345.1:0-2117 GCA_036497875.1 Caldimonas sp. | reverse complement strand
AGACACAGATCGTGACGTCGGCGTTCGTCTCGCGGCAGACGCCGCTCGGCCTGGCGTCGGCGATCGGCGACGCCGCTGTCCTCGAAGGCAACGCGGCGCGCGTCAACACCGACCTCGAGGACCTGCAACGCGTGAGCGCGGCGGACGTGCAGCGCGTGCTGCGCCGCTACGTCCTCGGCGCGCGCAAGGTGACGATCGAGTATCGCCAGCAGGAGGGCGCGAGATGAGCCAGCGCAAGTTCCTGGGCTGCGGCGTCGCTCGAGGCGCAGTCGTGCTCGCGACGGCGTTCGCTGGCGCAGCGACGCTCGCCCAGCCGTATCCGACGCCACCGCCGCCCGCGCCGCCGCGCCCGCTGGCGATCACCGCGCCGAGCGAGGCCAAGCTCGGCAACGGCCTGCGCGTGATCGTCGCGCGCCGCGATGGCGTCCCGCTGGTGAGCGCGGAGCTGGTCGCGCTGGCCGGTGCCGAAGTCGATCCGCCACGCCTGTCGGGGCTATCGTCGCTGGCCGCCGACTTGATGACGCAAGGCACGAAGCGCCACAGCGCGCCCGAGCTCGCCGCCGCCGCGGAAGCGCTCGGCGGTTCGCTCGACAGCGGCGCGGGCTGGAACCACTCGACCATCGCGATCACGGTGACGACACCCAAGCTCGATGCCGCACTGGCGCTCGTCGCCGAGGTCGCGCGCGAGCCGGTGTTCGCCGCTGACGAGATCGAACGCGTCCGCACGCAGACCCTCGACTCGCTCAAGGTCGCGTACGCGAGCCCGTGGACGCTGGCGTCGCTCGTCGCCGAACGCCTCGCCTACGGCGCCGGCGCCTACGGGCATCCGGCGAGCGGAACACCCGAGTCGCTGCCGCGGATCACGCGTGACGATCTCATCGCGATTCACCAACGCACGTTCCGCCCCGACAACGCGGTCCTGATCCTGACCGGCGACATCGACGCCGAGAGCGGGCTCGCGCTCGCTCGCCGCCATTTCGGCAGCTGGCCGGTCCCCGCGGAGCCGGCGCCGACGCCGCCGCGCGCGATCGGCGCCACCACCGGGCCGACAGTCGCCGTCGTCGACATGGCGGACTCGGGTCAGTCGGGCGTCGTCGTCGCGCTCGCGCTTCCGGATCGGACCGGTAGCGAGCGTGCCGTCGGCGCGGTGCTCAACTCCGTTCTCGGAGGCGGCTACTCGTCGCGCCTGAGCCAGGAGATCCGGGTCAAGCGGGGCCTCAGCTACGGCGCAGGCAGCACCATCGACGCACGCCGGGAGGCGGGATTTCTGCGGATCACCGCGCAGACCAAGAACGAGTCGGCGGCGGAGGTTGTCAAGCTGGCCCAGGACGAGGTCGATCGCATCATGAAGGAGCCCGTCGGTGCCGACGAGCTCGCGGCGCGCAAGGCGACGCTGATCGGCGGCTTCAGCCGCAGCGTCGAAACGACTGCCGGCCTCGCGGCGGTGGTCCGCTCGCTGGTCGTCTCCAACCGCTCGCCGGCGGAGCTGAAAACGCTCATCGAGCAGCTCGACGCAGTGAGCGCCGACGACGTCCGCAGCTACGCCGCGGTCCACCTCGGCGCCGGGCAACGGCGGATCGCGGTCGCGGGCGAGGCAAGCGTCTTCGGCGCAGCATTGAAGGCGGAACTGCCCGACGTCGTCAGCGTCGGCCGCGACAAGCTCGACCTCGAGCGCAGCGACGGGCTCGGCCGCCGCTGACGCTCCACGGCTGGCCCGAGGGTCTCTGGGGGCAAGGCAAACCCTTCGTACGGGGCCTGGCGTTGTCTGGGACAATAGTGCCCCCTGGCGGACGGCGCATGCGCGCGTGCGGCGTCCACCGACTCACATCAGGTACCTTGCCCATGGCCATCCGTCGCCCCGCTCCCCAGTCCAAAGGGTCTGCCGCCGCTGCGCCCGCCGCCACGGCACCCGCCGCATCGACGAGCGCTGCGCTCAAGCTTCGCCAGACCCAGGCCGAATACGTCGCCGCACGTCCCTCGGGCGAGCCTGGCGTGAAGCCGATGATGTCCAGCTCCAAGATGTACGTTTGCCGGCGCTGCCAGGCCAACTTCAAGACCGGCGACGGCAAGCCCGATGCGCGCCTGCCCGGCCTCGGCAAGTGCAACAAGTGCTTGGC
>DASXIP010000344.1:0-6527 GCA_036497875.1 Caldimonas sp. | reverse complement strand
TGACTCGGTCGATGAACCACCAGCCGTCGCCTATGCACTCGGCGGCGATCAGCGTCCGCTCGGCGTTGAGGCCGTCGAGGATGTACCGGAAGCCCTTGCCCTCTTCGCCGATCAGGTTCTCGGCCGGGATCTCGAGGTTCTCGAAGAACAGCTCGTTGGTCTCGTGGTTGACCATGTTGGCGATCGGCCGCACCGTCATCCCGCTCTTCTCGGCCTGGCGCAGGTCGACCATGAAGATCGACATGCCCTCCGTCTTCTTCCTGACGTCGGCGAGCGGCGTCGTCCGCGCCAAGAGGATCATCCAGTCGCTGTGCTGGATGCGCGAGATCCAGACTTTCTGGCCGTTGACGACGTAGCGGTCGCCGCGCTTGACGGCGGTGGTGCGGATCTTGGTCGTGTCGGTGCCGCTGGTCGGCTCGGTGACTCCCATCGACTGCAGCCGCCACTCGCCGCTCGCGATCTTCGGCAGGTAGAGCTCCTTCTGCGCCGCGCTGCCGTGGCGCAGCAGCGTTCCCATGTTGTACATCTGGCCGTGGCAGGCGCCGGCGTTGCCGCCGCTGCGGTTGATCTCCTCCATGATCACCGTCGCCTCGGCGAGACCGAGCCCCGAGCCGCCGTATTCGACGGGGATCAGCGCCGCGAGCCAGCCGGCCTCGGTAAGTGCGTCGACGAACTTCTCGGGGTAGGTGCGGCGCGCGTCGATGTCGCGGTGGTAGTCGTCGGGGAACGCCGCGCAGAGCGCGCGGACGGCGTCGCGGATCTCCTGGAAGCGGTCGGGTGCGGTCTTGAGCATGATCGTCGCGTTGCAGCGTCAGGCCACCTCGGCCGTCGCCTGCATCGCCAGCGCACCGTCGGCGTTGCGCGCCCAGAGTGCGTAGCGGCGGTCGCCGTCGGGGCGGCCGCAGACGGTGAACGGATGCAGATCGAACAGCGGGCTGAGCGCCTTGAAGTCGAAGCGGGTGAGCGTCGCCTCGGGGCGCTCGCGCCGCAGCAGGTCGACGAGCAGCGTCGCGATCAGCGGCCCATGCACGATCAGGCCGGGGTAGCCCTCGACCTCGGTGACGTAGCGCCGGTCGTAGTGGATGCGGTGGCCATTGAACGTGAGCGCCGAATAGCGAAACAGCAGCACGTCGTCGGGAACGATCGTGCGCGCGAACGCCTCGTCGCTCGGTGCCTTCGCCGGCACCGGGAGCGGCGCGCCCGGCGCAGGGAGCTCGCGGTAGACGATGTCGTGCTCCTCGCGCAGCGCGGTGCCCGCGTCGGTTGCGATCGTGTGCTCGACGGTGACGAAGACGAGCGGCCCCGAGCGCGCCTGCTTCGACGCGATGCTGGCGATGCGCGACATCCGCGTCATGGCGTCGCCGACGCGCAGCGGCCTGAGGAACTCGAGCCTGCCGCCCGCCCACATCCGGCGCGGTAACGCGACCGGAGGCAGGAAGCCGCCGCGTCGCGGGTGACCGTCGGCGCCGATCTCGCTCTGGCGCGCGAGCGGTAGGAAGTAGAGCCAGTGCCAGAGCGGCGGCAGCGGCATGCCGGTGAAGGGCGGGGGATCGTCGCGATCGAGCGTCGCGGCGAGTGCCGCGACCGGCGTCGACGTTGCCGTGTCGCGCCGCTCCTCGATGCGGCCGAGCCAGGCGGCGAGCGGGTCGGACGGGTCCATGGCAGGTCGGCGGCAGCTTGGCGCGCACCGTCTCGTGGGCGCAGCCTGACGCGACGATTGAAGCACGGTCGCGCGCCGTTGCGAAGGGGCGCGGGGCCTTTTCCGACTGCGGATAACCAGCATGCCGGCGCCATCGCGGCGGAAGAAAATCGATGCCACCGCAAGCGCCCATCGCGAACACCAAGGAGAGATCGACCGTGACTCCCACCACCACGCGGCGCACCGCGCTCGCAGCTACCGCCATCGCCACCTGTGCGCCCCGCATCTGGGCGCAGGCGCCCATCGTCATCAAGCTCAGCCACGTCGTCGCCACCGATACGCCGAAGGGAAAGGGCTCGGAGGTCTTCGCCAAGCGCGCCGCCGAGCTGACCAAGGGCCGCGTCAAGGTCGAGGTCTATCCGAACAGCCAGCTCTACAAGGACAAGGAGGAGATGGAGGCGCTGCAGCTCGGCTCGGTGCAGATGCTCGCGCCGTCGCTGTCGAAGTTCGCGCCGCTCGGCGTCAAGGAATTCGAGATCTTCGACTTCCCGTACATCTTCGACAACTACGACGAGCTGCACAAGGTCACCCAGGGCGCGGTCGGCAAGGGCCTGATGGCCAAGCTCGACGCCAAGGGGATCACCGGCCTCGCGTTCTGGGACAACGGCTTCAAGTCGTTCTCGTCGAACCGCAAGATGGTCAAGCCCGATGACCTGAAGGGCCTGAAGATGCGGATCCAGAGCTCGAAGGTGCTCGAGGCGCAGATGCGCGCGCTCGGCGCGATCCCGCAGGTGCTAGCGTTCTCCGAGGTCTACCAGGCGCTGCAGACCGGCGTCGTCGACGGCACCGAGAACCCGCACTCGAACCTCTACACGCAGAAGATGAACGAGGTGCAGAAGAACGTCACCGTCACCGACCATGGCTACATCGGCTATGCGGTGGTGGTGAACAAGAAGTTCTGGGACGGCCTGCCCGCCGACATCCGCGGCCAGCTGACGCAGGCGATGGCCGATGCGACCAAGTTCACCAACGACGACGCGCTGAAGGACAACGAGGACGCGCTCGTCAAGGTCAAGGCGACCGGCAAGACCGAGGTGCTAACGCTGACGAAGGAAGAGCGCGCGGTGTGGAAGCGCGCGCTGGTCAAGGTGCACAAGGAGATGGAGTCGCGCGTCGGCGCCGACATCATCCAGGCGGTCTACAAGGAAACGGGGTTCGATCCGGCAAAGGTCTGACCAGCGCACTCGGGGGATGCCCGCTTGACCGCGGGCATCGCTTCTGGGGGAATCGGCGGACGCGCGCCGCCGGCACTGCCTTGACCACCTGCCGATGAAAGTCCTCGACCACCTCGAAGAGTGGTTGATCGCGACCCTGATGGGACTC
The DNA here is from genome assembly GCA_036497875.1 of Caldimonas sp. Taxonomy (GTDB): domain Bacteria; phylum Pseudomonadota; class Gammaproteobacteria; order Burkholderiales; family Burkholderiaceae_C; genus Schlegelella_A. The sequence continues at coordinate 3,505 of DASXIP010000344.1, read as the reverse complement.
GCGACCGGCATCATCTTCTTCGCCGTCGTCCATCGCTACCTCTCGGGGATGCCGATCCCCGGCCTGCAGGACTGGCTGCTGACGCTCAACTTCTCGTGGGCGCAGGAGGCGACGATCTACCTCTTCGTCTGGATGGCCAAGTTCGGCGCCGCGTACGGCGTTCGCACCGGCATCCACGTCGGCGTCGACGTCTTCATCAACCGCATGAAGGACAAACGCCGCGCGAAGTTCGTCCTGTTCGGCCTGCTCGCCGGCGCCGCCTTCACCGGCACGGTCGCGACGCTCGGCGCGCGCTTCGTTTGGGCCAACGGCGCGCACTACGCGATCTTCAACGCGCTCGGCCTCGACGTCACCGGCATGTCGAGCGGCCCGACGACGCCCGACCTCGAATGGCCGACCTGGGTCATTTACTCGGCGATCCCGCTCGGCTCGTCGCTGATGTGCTTCCGCTTCCTGCAGGTCGCCTGGAACTTCCGGCTTACCGGTGAGCTGCCGCACCACGACCACGGCCACGTCGAGGGGATCGACGAGGTCACGCCGCACGACGCGGCGCCGGCCAAGCCATGAACGGCGTCGTCCTCTTCGGCCTCCTGATCGTCCTGATGGCGACCGGGATGCCGATCTCGATCGCGCTCGGCCTGACAGTGCTCACCTTCGTCTTCGGCTTCACCAACGTGCCGCTCGAATCGGTGGCGCTGAAGCTCTTCACCGGTCTCGAGAGCTTCGAGATCATGGCGATCCCGTTCTTCATCCTCGCCGGCAACTTCCTCACTCACGGCGGCGTGGCGCGGCGGATGATCGTCTTCGCGAGTTCGCTCGTCGGCCACTGGTACGGCGGCCTCGGCCTGGCGGCGGTGCTGGCATGCGCGTTGTTCGCGGCGCTTTCGGGGTCGTCGCCGGCGTGCGTCGTCGCGATCGGCTCGATCCTGATGCCGGCGATGGTCCGGTCGGGATTCCCACCGCGCTTCGGCGCCGGAGTCATCACCACCTCGGGCGCGCTCGGCATCCTGATTCCGCCGTCGATCGCGATGGTGATGTACTCGGTCTCGACCAACACCTCGCTCGGCGCGATGTTCCTCGCCGGCGTGATCCCCGGGATCGTCCTGGCGACGATGCTCGGCATCACGACCTGGTATCGCGCGCGCAAGAACGACTATCCGCGCCAGCCGCGCGCGAGCTGGGGCCAGCGCTGGGCGGCGTTTCGGAAGTCCGTCTGGGGGCTGCTCCTGATCGTCGTCGTCATGGGCGGCATCTACACCGGCCTCTTCACGCCGACCGAAGCGGCTGCGATGGCGGCGGTGTACGCGTTCTTCATTGCCGTCTTCGTCTACAAGGACCTGACGCTGCGCGACGTCCCGCGCGTCCTGCTGCAGTCCGCCAACATGAGCGCGATGCTGCTCTACATCATCACCAACGCGGTGCTGTTCTCGTTCGTGCTGACCAACGAGCAGATCCCGCAGCAGCTCGCCGCCTGGCTGGTCGACATCGGGCTCGGATCGATCGGCTTCCTGCTCGTGGTCAACATCCTGCTGCTGCTCGCCGGCAACGTGATGGAGCCGTCGTCGATCATCCTGATCATGGCGCCGATCCTGTTCCCGGTCGCGGTGAAGCTCGGCATCGACCCGGTGCACTTCGGCATCTTGATCGTCGTCAACATGGAGGTCGGCATGTGCCACCCGCCGGTCGGGCTCAACCTCTACGTCGCCTCGGGCATCACCAAGATGGGTATCACCGAGCTGACGGTCGCGGTCTGGCCCTGGCTGCTGACGATGCTCGTCTTCCTCGTCATCGTCACCTACTGGCCGCCGATGTCGCTCTGGCTGCCGCACCTCCTGCGGAGGTAGCGGCGGCGCCTCACGCCTTCGTGGCGACGAAGAGGAACCGGTTCAGGCTGAAGAACCAGTCGCCCGCCTCGCCGCGCCGCCGTACGTCGGCGACCCAGGCGTCGGCGGCGGCGCGATCGACGCCGTGGCGAACTGCGGCGTTCCGGCCGAGCGCCAGCATGCCGGCGCCGAACGAGTCGGCGTCGTAGCGTGTCTCGACGAGCGCGATCGCCTCGGCGTAGCTCGGCGTCAGGCCGGCGGCGGCGAGGAGAGCGTTCAGCCGGCGCGGCAGATGGGCGTGGGCGAAGCGCCAGCGGCCGTCGAAGATCTGCCGCATCAGCGCTGTGTCGGGCGAGCCGTAGACGCAGAGATCCCAGTCGGTCTCGAGCACGCCGATCCGACCGCCCGGGCGCAGCACCCGTGCCGCCTCGGCGATCGCGCCGGCGACGTCGGGGACGTACGAATACGTCTGCACGGCGACGACGAAGTCGGCGCTCGCGGCCGGCAGGCCGAGCGCGACGGCATCGCCGTGGCGCAGCGCGACGCGTCCGTCGAGCCCTTGCGCGTGAACGCGGGCGGCGGCGCCGTCGAGCATGTCGGCGCTCGCATCGACGCCGGTCATGCGGCCATCGGGACCAACGTCGCCGGCGAGCTCACAGGTCAGATGGCCGAGGCCGCAGCCGATGTCGACGCCACGCTCACCGGGCCGCGCGCCGACGACGGCACGAAAGCGCTCCCGCTGCGCGACGATCTGCGGGCTCGCGTAGAGCGCCTCGAGTCGCTCGCCCATGGCGGCGTTGAAGACGTGCGGCGGCGGGGCGTCGGTGTCGGGCATGGTTCCTCCGATATGTGCAGACAATACTAACCGGCGCTAGCGGCGACGCGCCGCGGTGACGGGGCAGCAGCTTACCGTAGCGTGATCAGGGTTAACCCGTATGCCTTTGGCGGACGCGATCTCTAAAATGTCCGTACAAATAAAGAGCAGCCATCCATCCTGGAGACACCATGCATCTCGCTCGCCGTCTGTCCGCCATCTCCTTCGCCGCTCTCGCCAGCGTCTTCGCCGGCGCCGCCTCGGCGCAGCCGATCGTCGTCAAGTTCAGCACCGTCAACCCGGCCGACTCGCCCAAGGGCAAGGCCGCCGAGTACTGGAAGAAGCTGGTCGAGGAAGGCACCAAGGGCCGCGTCAAGATCGAGCTCTACCCGAACAGCAGCCTCTACAAGGACAAGGAAGAGCTCGAGGCGCTGCAGCTCGGCAGCGTCCAGATGCTGGCACCGACGCTCGGCAAGTTCAGTGCGATGGGCCTGAAGGACTACGAGGCGTTCGACCTGCCGTATCTGTTCGACAACTTCGACCAGGTCCACCAAGTCACGCAGGGCCCGATCGGCAAAGGCCTGCTCGCCGAGCTCGAGCCGAAGGGCCTGAAGGGTCTGGCGTTCTGGGACAACGGCTTCAAGCAGATGAACGCCAACAAGGCGCTGCGCGTGCCGGCCGATTTCAAGGGCGTGAAGATGCGCATCTTCAGCTCGAAGGTGCTCGACGCGCAGATGCGCGCACTCGGCGCGATCCCGCAGGTGCTGGCGGCGAGCGAGATGTACCAGGCGATGCAGACCGGCCTCGTCGACGGCAACGAGAACACCGAGTCGACCTTCTACGATTTCAAGCTCTACGAGGTGCAGAA
>DASXIP010000343.1:0-3833 GCA_036497875.1 Caldimonas sp. | reverse complement strand
AAGTCTTGCCAGACGCCCTACCGGTTGCCTTGGTGGCGGTCTTGCTTGCCGTTTTTCGAGTCTTCGTCGCCATGTCTTCTCCTCCGGTGGTGGGTTGGGGGATCAAAGCCGCGCCTCGGCGCGGCGCTCTACGCGCGCGCCGACTTGCCCGTCCTGGGTGTCGGCGAACGCTTGGCGGTGGCCAGCGCGGAACGTGCCGGTTTGCGGGACCGCGGCGGGCTCGTTGCCGGCGCGCGCGCAGGTGCTCGGCGAGCGCTGCTCTTGGCCGCTCGGCGCCCGCTCACGGGCGCCGGCAACGGTTCTGTGCTGGGCGCCGTCGCGCGGACGCGCGGCCTCGCCGCGCTGCCGCTCGCCTTGCGGCCGAGCACCGCCTCGTGCAGTTCGGCCAGCGACTCGTCGAGGTAGCCGGCGAGCTTGCGCAAGTCCGGAACCGTCTTTCGACATGCGGTCAGGCCGAAGTCGAGCGAGCCGCAGTAGCTCTGCACCGTGAGGTTGAGCGCCATGCCGTGGGCCGGGATCGACACCGGGTAGAGCGTGAGCACGCGGGCGCCGGCGACGTAGAGCGGCGTCTGCGGGCCGGGAACGTTCGAGATGACGACGTTGGCGGGCGGCGGCAGGCGATCGGCGAGGCGCGAACGGCCATACAGCTCCATCGCCTCGTGCAGGACGAACGGCGCGCCGAAGATCGAGAAGTCGCGCGGGGTCGCGTCCTTGATCTTGCCGCTCAGCTCCTTCGCTTCCACTGACGACTCCTGGATTGCCTTCAGGCGCTCGACCGGATCCTTGATGTCGGTGGCCAGGCTGCACAGCATTCCCGACACCTGGTTGTTCGACTCGGTATTGCCGGGCGCGCGCAGCGACACCGGCACGAACGCGATCAACGGCTCCTTCGGCAGGCCGTGCTTCTCGAGCAGGTAGCGCCGCAGCGCGCCGGCGCAGATCGCCAGGACGACGTCGTTGAGTTTGGTGCCGGTTTCCTTGGCGATCGCCTTCGCATCGGCGAGCGGGAGCGAGCGCCCCGTGAACGCACGCTGGCTGGTGATCGAAGCGTTGAGCATCGTCTTCGGAGCGGCGAGGTTCGGCAGCCCGCGTGCGGGCAAGCGCACGACGTTGCGGACCACCGGCGCGACAACGCTGGCGATCGCCTTCAGCACGTCCGGGATCTTCTGCAGCGCACTGAGCTGCTGGCTGAGCATGTTCTTGTACGCCGAGCCGAGCAGCTCGAGCGGGTCGGGCGGGCCATCTGGATGGCCACTCGGCGCCGGCGGCGGAACGACCTGCCGGCCGGCCGGGCTCGTGTCGTACATCATGTTGGTGAGCGCCATTCCGGCGCCGCCGTCAACCGCGGCGTGGTGGATCTTGGTGTAGATCGCGACGTGGCCGTCGGCTAGGCCGTCGATGACATAGAACTCCCAGAGCGGCCGGCTGCGGTCGAGAAAGTTCGAATGCAGGCGGCCGACCAGCTCTTCGAGTTGCTGGATCGTCCCCGGCTTCGGCAGGCCGAGGTGGCGGATGTGGTAGTCGATGTCGAGCTCATCGTCGTCGACCCAGATCGGATGGTCGATGTCCCAGGGCACCGGAACGATCTTTTTCTTGAGCACCGGGAACAGGTGCAGCCGCCCGGCGAGGTGACGCTTGTAGTCGTCGTAGAAGCTGCCCTTGTGGCCGTGCCGCACCTCGACGATCGACAGGCCCGCGACGTGCATCGGCGTCTGCGGCGTTTCCATGTACAGAAAGCTCGCGTCTATCCCGCCGAGTGGTTTCATCGTCGCCTCGCGTTGCAGTTGGCCGGGTGCCTTCGCAGGGCGCTCACCCGCCGGCCGCCAAGCCGGCAAGCCCCGGGATTGCCTCGTCGCGGCGCGGGTCCGGGTAGATCAGGCTCCTGAGCCCGCCGCGATCGAACGGCCGCCATTGCCCCTCCGGCTGCGCCAGCCGATCGGCGACCGCGTACAGCGCCATCGGGTTGTGCCCGAGCCCACAATGGCTGCCCTCGACCTCGATGTTCTCCGCGTACCGACCTTCGCGCTCGAGGCAACCCTGCCAGGCGACGATGCCGTCGGTGCGGCTGAAGATCGCCGTCGCCGGCACCGGCGGCGGCGTCTTCATCTGCTCGCGCTGCGGCAAGTCGTCGTCGACCTTGCGGTTGCTGGCGCGTTCGTAGAGCTTCCATGCGTTGCTCGCGCGCGGCGCGCCCGCGAACGGGCTGCCGAGCGTGATCACGCAGCGCACGTGATCGGGCCTGCGGCGCGCTAGCTCGCGCGCGAAGATGCCGCCGAGGCTCCAGCCGACGAGACTGACCTTGCCACCCGAATCCCGGAACAAGCTCGCGAGACGCTCCTGCATCTTCTCTTCGGCACCAGGGCGCGGGCCGTGGTTGGCGCCGAGCTCCCAGCCGTTCGCGTCCCACCCCTGGTCGTTGAGGAACTTCCTGAGCGGCCGCGTCGACGTGTCGCTCGCCGCCAGGCCAGGCAGAACGAGCACCGCGTGTCCGTCACCGCGCGGCGCCATGCGCAGCAGCGGATAGGTCGCGAAAAACGCGCTCAGCTCCCAGATCGCGCGAAGCTCGAGGAGCAGCAGCTCGCGCGACGGCGGCTGCGTGGGATCGGTGGCTCGGATCAAGACGACTCCCGGCGATGAAGGTCAGACCGCATGGGCGGCAATGGCGTCAATGATGCGCCCGTAGAGGCGGACCGGCAGCGCGTGGCCCATCCCCTCGACGATGACGAGGCGAGCTCCCGGGATGCTCTCGGCCGTGTCGACGCCGCAGGCGGGCGGCACCAGCGGGTCGGCGTCGCCGTGGATCACGAGCGTCGGCAGCCGCACGCCGGCGAGCGCCGCCTTGCGGCTGCCCGACGCCAGGATCGCCGCGAGCTGGCGTGCGACACCCGGAGGGTTTAGCCCGCGCGCGTGCAGCCGCTCGGCGCGCTCGCGATCGAGCGCCTCGTCCTCGGGGAAGCTGCCGGCGCGCAGCACCTTCCAGGTCTGCGCGTAGCTCTCGACATAGCCCTCGAGCGTCGTCACCGGCGCCTTCAGCAGGACCGTCATCGCGTCGGGCGTCGGCGGCGGCAGGCCGGGTGCTCCGGTCGTCGCCATGATCGACGTCAGCGTCTGCAGCCGCTCGGGGTGCTCGATCGCCATCGTCTGTGCGATCGCACCGCCCATCGACGCGCCGACGACGTGCGCCCGCTCGATCCCGAGTGCATCGAGCAGGCCGAACGCATCGGCAGCCATGTCGCTCAACCGGTACGGTGCGTTCACGGGCTTGCCCTGCAGCGCGGCGGCAAACGCGGCGCCGATGTCCGGGATGCCAGCCGAGTCGAAGCTGGTCGACAGACCGATGTCGCGGTTGTCGAAGCGGATCACGCGGTAGCCGCGCGCGGCGAGCGCGGCGCAGAACTCGTCCGGCCAGGCGATCATCTGCGACGCCAGGCCCATGATCAGCAGCAACGGCGGTGCGCCGGGGTCGCCGAAGGTGTCGTAGCAAAGCTCGATGCCATTGGCGCGCGCGCGCGCCGGTGCGGTTCTCGATGCGTCCGGCATGGCGTTCTCGGAGCTGCGGTTGCGAAGCGCGGCTCAGACCTCGAGCCACTCCTTGCGGATCTCGCCGTTCTTGCGCAGATCCTCGGGCGAGCCTTCGAAGACGATGGTGCCGTGGCCCATCACGTAGCAGCGCTGCGAGATTTGGAGCGCGATCGTCAGCTTCTGCTCGACCAGCAGCACCGAGACGCCGCGGCTCTTCAGCGTGTTCAGGTACTCGGCGACAAGCTCGACGATCTTCGGCGCGAGGCCTTCGGTGGGCTCGTCGATCATGATCAGGTCGGGGTCGCCCATCA
>DASXIP010000342.1:0-2464 GCA_036497875.1 Caldimonas sp. | reverse complement strand
CGGCGTCGAACATGCGGCGCAAGAGGGCTCGCGGCTCGGTCATTGCACCGGTGCGCCCGACTCGTACCAGCGCTTGAGCAGGGCGCGCTCGTCGTCGGTCATTCCCGTCGCGTTGTTGAACGGCATCTGCCGCAGCACCACCGCCTGCTGGTAGACCTCCTGCGCGTGCTGCCGCAGCAACTCCGCCGTCTGCAGTGAGACACCCTTCTGCGGCATCGTCTCGCCGTGGCAGACGCCGCAGCGCTGATCGACGATCGCGCGCACCTGCGCATAGCCAACCGGTGTTGTCACCGCCGCGACCCGCGCGCTCGCCGCCGGCGGCGCCGGCGCCAGCCAGACGACGAGGCCGACGATCGCGAGAGTGCCGACCACGGCATGCTCCCACGGCGTCCGCCGGCCTTCGACGCGAGCCTTGTGGCGGGCGACGAAGCTGTACCGGATCAGCGCGCCGGCCAGCATCAGCAGGACGAGGACGATCCAGTTGTGCTCGCCCTGGACGAGCCAGCCGTAGTGGTTCGACAGCATGGCGACGACCACCGGCAGCGTGAAGTAGGTGTTGTGTACGCTGCGCTGCTTGCCGCGCCAGCCGTGGATCGGATCGACCGGCTCGCCGGCCTTGATCTGGGCAACCACCTTGCGCTGGCCGGGGATGATCCAGTGGGCGACGTTGGCCGTCATTGCCGTCGCCAGCATCGCGCCGACGATGAGAAACGCAGCGCGCCCCGGAAACAGCCGGCACGCGAGCCACGAAGCGAAGGCGACCGCGATGAGCACGCCGACGCCGACGATCAGATCGCCATGCGCGCGGCGGCCGAACGCGCGACAGATCGCGTCGTAGACAAACCAGAACGCGACCAGGAGGCCGAGTGCCGTCGCGATCGCCGCCGCCGGCGTCCATTCGTGGACGGTCTTGTCGACCAGGAAGGTGCTGGCGTTGAACAGATAGAGGACGGTGAAGAGCCCGAACCCGGTCATCCAGGTCGCGTAGCTCTCCCAGTAGAACCAGTGCAGATGCTCAGGCAGCCGCGGCGGCGCGACGACGTACTTCTGCGGGTGATAGAAGCCGCCGCCATGCACCGCCCAGAGTTCGCCGTCGACCCCCTTGGCGACGAGGTCGGGCGCAGTCGGCGCCGTCAGGCTGCTGTCGAGAAAGACGAAGTAGAACGACGCGCCGATCCAGGCGATCGCGGTGACGACGTGCGCCCAGCGCAGCAGCAGGTTGGCCCAGTCGAGCAGGTAGCCGTCGAGCATGGCGCTCACGAGCCCCGATAGGTGGAATACGACCAGGGGCTCACGAGCAGCGGCACGTGATAGCGGCCGGCCGCGTCGGCGATGCCGAAGTCGATCTGGACGGCGTCGAGAAATGCCGGCTCGGGCAACGCGACGCCGCGGGCGCGAAAGTACGCGGCGACGGCGAACACCAGCCGGTAGCGGCCTTTGGTCATCGCCGCGCCATCGAGCAGCGGGCCGTCGCCGGATCGGCCATCGGCATTGAGCACTAGCGCCTTGACGAGGTTCGGTCCCGTGTCGGTGAGACGGTGCAGCTCGACCGCCATTCCGGCGGCCGGGCAGCCGTTCATCGTGTCGAGGACGTGCGTGCTGAGGTGTCCCATCGGCGGTGCGTTGAAGCGCGGTCGCGGGATGATGGCATGGAGAGCTCGTCTTCGACCGAGTGCACATAGCGAGGCCCCGCCGGGCTAGGCCCTCGTTGCCGCTACGCCGGTCTCAGTCCCAGGAGCGCAGGTTCGCAGGATGAGTTGCGTTTGTCGTCACGGACTTGTCGATAGGCTTGTCGCCGCGTCGAGCTTCACCACTGCGTCGACCGCAGCGCTACGCGCCGGCGCCGCCAGCGTGAGCGAGATGTGGTTGGTACCTGGCACGAGCGTCACCGGAATATCCGGTCGCCCGGCCTCGGCGAACACCTGGGCGTACTTCGCGGCCACGAAGACCTCGTCGTCCTCGCCGTCGAGCACGGCCGACGGCGCACGGATGCCGCGGATGTCGCCTTGCCAGTCCTCGTGCGGCTGGAAGTTCGCCGCGAGCGCGAAGGCGTAGCTCGGCGTGAGGGCGGCTTGCGGCGCATCGTTGACGGCGAACGCGACGACCGGCAGATGGTTGAAGCGGTTGACGCCGATTTGATTGAGCAACGACAAGGCAACGAGGCGCGGAACTCCTACTGAGACCCAGCCGCCAGCGTCGGGCCGATACGTGGCCGCATGACGGCTCGTGTAGGGCGCCATGAACAGATAGTTGTCGAACAGTGCCTGCGAAGCGCCGCCGGCGACGCGGATCGCGAAGCCGCCGCCGGCCGAGAAACCGACGAGTGTGTTGGGGCTGCCCGGTCGCACGGCCTGCATGAAATCCTGCAAATCGTCTTCGAGCTGGCCGACGTAGGCGATGTCGCCGCGCGGGCCCGAGTCGCCGTGGCCGCGCATGTCGACCGAGTACACGGTGAATCCTGCTT
>DASXIP010000341.1:0-5551 GCA_036497875.1 Caldimonas sp. | reverse complement strand
GATGACCTCGTACTTGATGAAGCCGACCACCAGGATCGACAGCTGCACGAGGACGACATGGCTGACGTTGGGCAGGATGTGACGGAACATGCGCGAGACGTTGCCGGCGCCGATCGCCTCGGCCGAGCGCACGTAGTCGCGTACGACGTGCTTGATGAACTCGGCGCGAATGAGCCGGTAGATCCCGGTCCAGCCGGCGAGGCCGAGGATGAGGACGACCGAGCCGATGCCGCGCCCGAACACCGCCGCAAACGCAAAGATCAGCAGGATGTAGGGAATCGCGGTGAAGACGTTGTAGACCCACTCGAGCAGATCGCCGATCTTGCCGCCGAAGAAGCCCGCGATCGCGCCGAGCAGGGTGCCGATCGCGGTCGCGAGGAGCGCCGCCGAGACGCCGACCAGGATCGACACCTGCGCGCCCTTGATCGCCTTGGCGAGGACGTCGCGGCCGAGCCGGTCGGCGCCGAAGGGCAGCGTCTCGGCCCGAACGCTCGCCTGCGTCTGGTACTTCTTGGCCGCCTCGTCCCACTCCTTGTAGCGCGGAGCGAGCGGGTCGACCGCCGAGATGTCGACGTTCGGCCCGCTCGGCGTCGCGACCGCGATCGACTCGGTCTTCGGGGCGGGGCCGAGGAAGCTCGGCGGTGCGTCGGGCACGGCGCGCTCGACCTGCCAGTCGCCGGCGACGAGGCCGAGCCCGGCGGCGACGACGACGAGCAGGAACAGCGCGACGACGGCGACCGACACCATGCCGACCTTGTCGCTGCGAAAGCGCCGCGCCGCGGCGATCCACACGTTGCCCGAGCCGGCACGCGCGACCGCCTGCCGCGGCGAGACGTCGAGGACGGCGCTCACTTCAGCACCACGCGCGGATCGACGAGCGTATAGAGCACGTCGGTGACGAGATTGACGACCATCGTGATGACCGCGAGGTAGATCGCGAACGCCTGGATGACGGGGTAGTCGCTGCGGTTGACGGCGAGCAGCAACTCGCGGCCGAGGCCGGGAATCGAGAAGAACACCTCGATCAGAAACGAGCCGACGAAGATGCCGGGCAGGGCGACGGCGATGTTCGTGAGGATCGGGATCATCGCGTTGCGCAGCACGTGCTTGAGCAGGATCGTCGTTTCGGTCAGGCCCTTGGCGCGCGCGGTGCGGACGTAGTCGTGGCCGATCTCGTCGAGGAAGAAGGTGCGGTACAGGCGCGTCGTCGGCGCCAGTGAGACGGCGACCGCGAGCATCACCGGCAACGGCACGTACAGGCGCAGGTTGGTCGCGACGCTGTCGCTCCAGCCCTGGACCGGGAACAGGCCGAGCTGGAACGCGAACACGTACTGGCCGACGATCACGTAGACGAGGAACGAGATCGATAGCGCGACCGTCGTCAGCACCATGATCGAGCGGTCGGTGAGCGAGCCGCGCACGTAGGCGACGCCGAGCGCGAACGGAATGGCGAGGAAGGAGTCGAGGATGAGGATCGGCACCATCACCGTCAGCGTCGCGGGCAACCGCGTCGCGAACAGATGCGAGACGGATTCGTTGGTCGCCCAGCTGCGGCCCCAGTCGAAGGTGACGATCTCCTTCAGGAAGATGCCGAACTGCGTCCAGAGCGGCTCGTTCAGGCCGAGCTGCTGGCGGATCGCGTCGATCTGCGCCTGCGTCGCATTGAGCCCGCCGAGGATCTCTGCCGGGTCGCCGCCGAATCCTTTGAAGAGCAGAAAGACGAGCAGGACAACGCCGAACAGCGTCGGCACCATCTGCCAGATGCGTCGGATCAGGTAGGCGGTCATCGCCGGAAGCACTCCTCGTCGGTCCGGGTCGTCGTCGGCGCTACGTCGCCGGTCGAGCGGGTCGCCGACCGCTGCGCGGCGTGCGCGAGTCTAGGGCCTTCGCGCGGCCGGCCGCACAGCGTTTGCCCGCCTCGAGCGCCCGCGGCGGCGCCGGCTCGCATCTACACTGGGCGCGCTGTTCCCGGGCCTCAGGAGTCCCGTCATGACGATCTCACGAAGAACCGTCTGCGCAGGCGCTGCGCTCGGCGCCGCCGTGCCGCCGCTCGCGTGGGCCGCGGCCGCACCCGAGGCGAACGCTCAGGCAGGCGCGAAGGTGCTGCGCTACGCATTCGAGGTCGCCGAGACTAGCCTCGACCCGGTCAAGATCAACGACCTCTATTCGCGCACGCTGACGCCGCACATCTTCGAGGCGCTCTACACCTACGACCACCTGGCGCGGCCGGTCAAGATCAAGCCGCTCACCGCCGACGGCATGCCCGAGCATTCCGACGACTACCGCGTCTGGACCGTTCGCGTCCGCCCCGGGATCTACTTCGCCAGCGATCCGGCGTTCAAGGACAAGCGGCGCGAACTCGTCGCGCAGGACTACGTCTATGTGTTCAAGCGCTTCGCCGATCCGGCCAACAAGAGCCCGATCTGGACGGACCTGGAGACAGAGTACCTGCTCGGCCTCAACGAGCTGCGCCAGCGCGCGCTCGCCGAGAAGAAGCCGTTCGACTACGACCAGGAAGTCGAGGGTGTGCGCGCGCTCGACCGCTACACGGTGCGATTTGCCGCAAAGGTACCGCGGCCGCGCTTTCTGCTCACGCTGGCGGCGAGCGACGTGCTCGGCGCCGTCGCCCGCGAGGTCATCGAGTTCTACGGCGAGCAGGCCGAGGCGCACCCGGTCGGGACCGGCCCCTTTAGGCTCGCGCAGTGGCGGCGCAGCTCGCTGATCATCTTCGAGCGGAGCCCCGACTTCCGCGAGATGTTCTACGACGCCGAGCCCGCCGGCGACGACGCCGAGGGTCAGGCGCTCGCCAAGCGCTTCAACGGCCGACGGCTGCCGATGGTCGACCGCGTCGAGATCTCGATCATCGAGGAAGAGCAGCCGCGCTGGCTGGCCTTCGTCAACGGCGAGGCCGACGTCGCGTATCGGGTCGGCTACCAGTTCGCGCCGCAGGCGATGCCGAACGGCAAGGTCGCGCCCAACCTAACCAAGCGCGGCATCCGCGGCTATCCGGTCGTCGAGGCCGCCGGGCAGCAATACCTGTTCAACATGGACGACCCCGTGGTCGGGGGCTACAGCGCTCCGCAGGTCGCGTTGCGCCGCGCGATCGGCCTCGGTCTCGACACGCGCAAGGTGATCGGCTACGCCTACAGCGGTCTGGGTACGGTGTCGCAAGGGCCGACGCTGCCGGGAACGGCGGCGTATGACCCGAACATGAAGACCGAATTCAGCGACTACGACCCGGCGCGTTCGCGCGCCCTGCTCGACCTGTACGGCTTCGTCGACAGGAACGGCGATGGCTGGCGCGAGCGGCCTGACGGCGCTGCGCTCGTTCTGCACGTCAACAGCGAGCCACAGGCGCGTAATCGCAAGATCGCCGAGGTGTTGATCAAGAACATGAAGGACATCGGCATCCGCGTTGAGATGAACATCGCCCAGTGGCCCGAAAACCTGAAGGCGGCGCGGTCCGGCAAGTACCAGATATGGGGAGTTGGCTCCTCGGCGTCTTCGCCGGATTCGGGCGGCGGATTCGGCCGCTTCGATAGCAAGCAGATCGGCGGCCAGAACATGGCGCGGTTCAGGCTCCCGGCGATGGACGCGCTCTACCAGAAAATCGAGGTGCTGCCGGACGGGCCCGAACGCATCGCGGCGTTCCGCGAGTCCGAGCACCTGGCGCTCGCCTACATGCCGTACAAATTCACCCTCAACCGTGTGTCGCTCGACATGACGCAACGGCGCGTGATCGGCTACCGGCGAACGCCCTTCTGGCAGGAGTGGTGGCACTATGTCGACATCGACGATGGCGACCCTTCCGTCGCTCGTGCCTGAGGAGACCGGCATGCGCGGCATCGATCGGCGCAGCTTCACGCTCGGCAGCGCCGGGCTGATCGCGTCGGCGCACGCGCTTGCCGCGCCGGCCGAGAACGCCGAGACCGCTCTCGAAGCGAACGTGCTGCGCATCCTGTTCGAAGGCGCGGAAACCGGATTCGATCCGGCCCAGGTCAGCGACCTCTATTCCAACCGTGTCAACGCCCATATCTTCGAGCCGCTGCTCAACTACGATCCACTTGCCGTCCCGGTGCGGCTCGTGCCGCTGACCGCCGAGGCGATGCCCGAAGCCTCGGCCGATTTCACGGTCTGGACGGTACGTCTGCAGCGTGGGATCGTGTTCGCCGACGACCCGGCGTTCAAGGGCCGCCCGCGCGAGCTCGTCGCCGCCGACTATGTCTATGCGTTCAAGCGCATCTACGACCCGGCGCTGAAGAGCCCCGCGTACAGCGGGCTCAACGAAGACGGCATCCTCGGCCTGGAAGAGATCCGGGCACGGTCGTTGCGCGACCGGAAGCCGTTCGACTACGACGCGTTCGTCGAGGGCGTCCACGCGCTCGACCGCCACACGCTGCGGTTCAAGCTCGCCAAGCCGCGGCCGCGCTTCACGACGACGCTCGCCAGCATCACCTACGCGGCGATCGCGCGCGAAGTCGCCGAAGCGTACGGCGCCGATATCGTGGCCCACCCGGTCGGCACGGGTCCGTACCGGCTCAAGCTCTGGCGGCGGAGCTCGCGCATCGTCCTCGACAAGAACCCGAGCTATCGCGAGATGCGCTATCAGAGCGACCCGGCCGCCGACGACAGCGAGGCGCTGGCTTGGGCGAAGCGACTCAACGGCAAGCGGCTGCCGCTCAACGACGGCGTCGAGATTGCCGTCGTCGAGGAGAACCAGCCCAGGTGGCTCAGCTTTCTCAACGGCCAGGCCGACTTCGCGCGCGTTCCACCCGAGCTGTCGCCGCTGTCGGCCCCGAACGGGAAGTTGGCGCCCAATCTCGCCAAGCAGGGCATTCGACTGCAGCGCTACCTGAATCCGGACATCGCGCTGTCGTACTTCAACATGGACGATCCGGTCGTCGGCGGCTATACCGCGGCGAAGGTCGCATTGCGGCGCGCGGTTCACCTCGCCTACGACATCGACTATGAGATCAGAATCATCCGGCGCGGCCAGGCGATCGCGGCGCAGGCGCCGATCGCGCCCGGAACCTATGGCTTCGATCCGACCCTGCGGACCGAAAACAGCCGCTTCGACGTCGCCCGCGCCAAGGCGCTGCTCGACCTCTACGGCTACGTCGATCGCAACGGCGACGGCTGGCGCGAGCAGCCCGACGGCTCGCCGCTCGTCCTGACCATGGCGAGCGAGCCGGAGCAGATCTACCGCCAGTACAACGAGAACTGGCAACGCAGCATGACGTCGATCGGCGTCCGCATGGTCTTCGAGACCGCGCACTGGCCCGAGCACTTGAAGGCGGCGCGCGCCGGCAAGCTTCAGATGTGGTTCCTCGGCGGTACCGCGTCCGACCCAGACGGGCAGTCGTCGCTCGCATACATGTACGGCGAAGCGATCGGCCAGAGCAACTTCGCACGCTTCAAGCTGCCCGCGTTCGATGCGATCTACCGGCGCATGCTCGACCTTCCCGACGGCGCCGAGCGGCTGGCGCTCTTTCGCAAGGCCGAAGCGCTCGTCGTTGCCTACATGCCGTATCGCATCCACGTCCACCGCATC
>DASXIP010000340.1:0-9329 GCA_036497875.1 Caldimonas sp. | reverse complement strand
GTTCCGCGCCTTCTTCGCGTACCACGATGCGCTGATGCTCAAGCCGTCGGGGTTGAGCAAGGGCGACAAGGAGATGATCGTCGTCGCCACCAGCGGCGCGAACGATTGCCTGTACTGCGTCGTCGCCCACGGCGCGCTGCTTCGGATCTACGAGAAGAATCCGCTGGTCGCCGACCAGGTCGCCGTGAACTACCGCGAGGCCGACATCTCGCCGCGGCAGAAGGCGATGCTCGACTTCGCGATGAAAGTCTGCCTCGACTCGCGCGCAGTCTCGGACGCCGACTATGCCGCCCTGCGCGAGCACGGCTTCAACGACGAGGACGGCTGGGACATTGCGGCGATCACGGCGCTGTTCGCGTTGTCGAACCGAATGGCCAACGCGACCTCGATGCGACCGAACGACGAGTTCTACCTGATGGGGCGGATGCCGCGGGCCAAGACCTAGAGCGGATGCGCTACACCGTCGTCATCCCGGTCCTCGACCAGCTCAACTACACGCAGCAATGCGTGCAGAGCCTGCTCGACCACGGCACGCCCGGCGATGCGATCCTGGTGATCGACAACGGCAGTCGCGACCGGACGCCCGAATGGCTCGCGGCACAAACCGAAATCCACTCTGTTCGCAACGCGGTCAACCTCGGCTGCGGCGGCGCCTGGACGCAGGGTGCGCTGCTCGCCGGCAGTGACTGGGTCGTGCTGCTCAACAACGACGTCCTGGTGAGCGCGAACGCGATGACGGCGATGCTCGACGCGGCCGAGCGCCACGGCCTCGACGTCGTCAGCCCGGCGCTGGCCGAGGGCGCGCTCGACTACGACTTCGAAGCGCACGCCGCCGCGTTCGTCCGTGCCATGGCCGGCACGCTGCGGCCGGGTTGGTTCCACGGCGTCTGCTTCGCGGTGCGCAAGAAGGTGTTCGAGTCGATCGGCTTTCTCGACACCGACCGCCGCCTCGGCGGCCGCGAGGACGTCGAGTACCTGGTGCGCTGCCAGAGGAACGGCGTTCCGGTCGGCACCGTCGGCGACGCGCTGCTGCATCACTTCGGCTCGATCACGCAGAAGGCGATCAAGCTCGAGACCGGGCAGAAGGACCTCGGAGATCGCGACTACTTCTACGCCAAGATGGGAATGAGCTGGTGGGCGAGGAAGCGCTTCAAGGCCGAGCGCCGCTCGCTCGCCCGTCGCTGGGTCGACGCCGAGCGCGCCGGCCGCGGCTACGCCATGCACATGTTGAGGGACGGCGGCGCGTGGAGCGACGCTCTCTACCTCTGACGGTCCGGGATGACGTCGTCGCCTCGCATCACCGCCCTGCTGCTCGCCTGCAACCAGGCCGCCACGGTCCGCGCGGCAGCGCAAAGCGTGCTCGCCCAAGCGTGCGAGCCACTGGAAGTGATCCTCTCCGACGACGCCTCGAGCGACGGGACCTTCGCCGTGCTCGAAGACGTGGCTCGCGCATACCGCGGCCCGCACGCCGTGCGGGCCCGCCGCAACGAGAGCAACCTCGGCATCGGCGGGCACTACAACCGACTGCTCGCCGAGAGTCGCGGCGAGCTGCTCGTCACGGCCGGCGGTGACGACTTGTCGTCGCCGTCGCGGGTCGCGAAGCTCGCCGAGGCGTGGGACGCGACCGGTCGTCGCGCCGACCTCGTGTCGAGCCACTTCGTCGAGCTGCTCGATGACGGCGCGCCTGGCCGGGTCGTCGCCACCGACGACCTGGCGCAAATGACGCTGGCACGCTGGCTGGTGCATCGGCCGTATATCGTGGGAGCGACCCACGCGTTCACGCGGCGGACGATGGCGCGCTTCGGTCCCTTCATCGACGGCCTTTGGTACGAAGATCAGGTGATGACGTTTCGCGCCGTGGTCGGTGGCGGGGGCGTCACCGTCACCGAGCCGCTGGTCCAGTACCGCCGCGGCGGCAGCTCGCAGTGGTCGAAGCAACCTTCCGGCAGCAGCCTCTTGCACTGGACCGGTGTGCAGAACCGCCGTCTGCTCGCCGAGTTCGCGCAGCTGAGCCTCGATGCCGGTGTCGCCGGCTGCCGCGAGGCGGTGGATCAGACGCTCGCGCCGATGTTGCGTCGCGAGCGTTTTCTCGAGAAGCTGGTCAATGCCTCGACACACGGCGAGCGCTGGCACGCCCTGCGCGCGGCTTCCGCCCTGCCGCTGGGATGGCGCGTCGGCAAGGTGCTCCGGTTCGTCTTTCCCGACCAGGCCGCGGCGATAAGGCTTCGGCGGCTGAAGCGCAAGACCAACTGAGCACGCCGGCTCATGCGCTGATGACGTAGTCGTCGGCGTCGGTCACGAGGTTCAGGTGGCCGACGAAGCGGCGCGACCAGTGCGCCGGACTCGCGAGACGCGCGCCGAGCAGCCGAGCCTCGAAGCCCGGCAGACGGCGCAGGTGGCGAAGCACCAGGTAGCTGCCGAGACGCTCGACGCAGAACGCCCAGGCACGTGCGTCGTAGCCCCGGTGGGCGATCGGGAAGCGACGCACGCACACGCGAACGACGTTCTCGATCGCCGTCACGTTCTCGATCCAGAACGCCGCCGGGAAGACGCCGAGCTCGATGCCGCCGGGCAGGAGCGTGTCTTCGGCAAGAAAGGCGACAGCTTCGGCCCGGTCGAGCACCTGCTGCTCGACCGCTTCGGCGGTGAAGCGCAGCAGATCCTCGACCTGGTGTGCCCGGCCGTACTGGGCCAGGTAGCTGCCCGCCTTGCGCAGGCGCGAGAAGTGGAAGGGCGGCGCGAGCAGCCAGTCCGACGGCGGGCGCATCGCTTCGTCCAAGCGCAAGCGAGTGAGCTCTCGCGGCGACACCAAGTCCATCGACGAATAGCTTTTCGCGACGCGCCGGCTCAGGCGGCGATGCGAGACGAACTTGCGGTATTGACACAGCCCGATGTGCGTCGCTTCGGGATGTCGCGCGACGACGTGGTTCTTCCACGCGAAGGTGCCCGCGAGCCCGCCGAGGAGCGGATGGTGCGGCTCCCACTCGGGGGCGAGATCGCACAGATTGAGCCCGCTTTCGACCTGTGCGGCGCCGAGGAGCACGGACTCGACGAAGGCGGGATAGTCGACTGCCGCCTCGACATGGGTGAGGCAGCCGTAGGCCAGGCCCGAAGGCCCGTCCGGAACAGCCGGCTCAGGTACCGCTGGCATAGCCCGCATGCGGACGGTGATCGTCGACGACGAGGTTGAGCTGGCCGGCGAAGCGCGCCGTCCAGCGCCGGCGCGAGAGCCATTCGGCGGCACTGCCGACTTCGGCGCGCAGCCGCTTCAGGAGCAGCCAGCTGCCGAGGCGCTCGGCGCAGAACGACCACAACCGCGCCTGGTAGGCGTCGCGCACGGTCGCGTGCTTGGCGACGCAGGCCCGCACGACGCGCTCGATCTTCGCGGTGCTGTCGAGCCAGAACGGCGCCGGATAGACGCCGAGTTCGACCCCGCCGGGAACGATCACGTCCTCGCGCAGGAACGGCTCCACCTCGGCGCGCGCGAGCGCGCCCTGCTCGACCGCCTCGGCGGCGAAACGGAGCAGGTCCTCGACGCAATGATCGCGTGCGTACTCCTTCAGGTAGCCGCGCCGGTGCCACGGCACCCGGGTGAAGCGGCGCGGCTTGCTGACGAGGAACTCGGCGTCACCGGGCCGCAGCGCCGCGTCGAGCCGGCCGGCCGCGAGCAGCGACCTCGGCACGACGTCCATCACGCGGTAGCGCGGGTCGCGCACGCCGCTGATCCGCTCGCGCGAGACGAACTTGCGGTACTGGCAGATGCCGACGCGCCTCGCGTCGGGAAAGCGCTGCCGCACCAGCCCCGCGAGCGCGAACGCCCCCGCGGTCGAGCCGAGTTGCGGATGGTGCGGATCCCACTCGGGCGCGAGGTCGCGCAGGTTCATCACACCGGCGTGCTGCGCCGCGCCGAGATGAATCGGCGCGACCCACGGCGGGAAGTCGAGCGTCAGCGGGACGTGCGAGAGGCAGGCGTAGACGAGCCCGTCGTCGCCGGGAGTCGCCACGTCAGGACCTCCGGCCGACCCTAAGGGACCGACGCGCCCCCTCGATGCGCAGCGAACGACGACCGCTTGCGAGCGTCATTCAGCGCAGCCGCTTCAGGTAGCCCTCGGGGGCGACGCCGATCAGCACCTGGCGATCGATACGGCGATCGATCTCGAACTCCGGGTGGCCGGCCAGGTACTCGCGCGTTGCCGTCATCGGGTTGTCGCCCGGGCCCAACGGGCGATCACCGCTCAGCTCCTTCGGCAGCTCCTCGACCACGGTATCGAAGACGACGCAATAGCTGCCGACGGTCGCGAGCGGCGCGTAGGCCCCGAGCTCGGCGAGGACGTGCGCGTGGGTGTGGTTGCTGTCGAGGCAGACGAGGACGCACTTCCTGCCCGCGGCGTGCGCCGTCACCGCGGCAACGATCTCCGGCGCGACGCTCGACCCTTCGATCATCGTGATCCGCCGCATCATCGGATGCGCCTCGATCGCGGCGCGGTTGTGGGCGCGGATGTCGATGTCGACGCCGACGACGTGCGCCTCCTTGGGGCCGCCGCAAGCCGCGTTCAGCTCGAGCATCGAGGCGGAGAAGATCAGCGAGCCGCCATGGGCGATGCCGGTCTCGATGATCAGGTCGGGCTGGAGCGACCAGATCAGCTCCTGCATGGCGACGACGTCCTGCGGGTACTGGATGATCGGCCGGCCGAGCCAGGAGAAGTTGTACGAGTACTTGGCGGCGATCGACGCCGTCATGAACCCGTGCGCCGCTGCCTGCAGCGGCCGGTCGGCGCCGTTGGCGGCGATCCGGTCGGCGACCTCGCGTTCGAATTGCTTCATGCTCCGTTTCCTCGCTCGATCGACACGTAGTTGAACCGATGCGCGGTGAGCGCCTCGATCTCGTCGCGGTAGTTGCTGTTCATGACGAACACGTCGGCGCCATCCGGCAGATGCGCCATCGCCTCCTCGGGCGACTGCACGCGCAGCCCGGTCGCCGCCAGGTAGCGGCCCTGCTTGGCGGGATTGATGTCGACGACGGTGGCGATCCGGACGCCGGCGCGCTCCATCAGGAGGGCGAAGATGACACCCTTCGACGCGCCGCCCCAGATCGCCCGTGCCGCGCTGCCGTTCGCTCGCAGGCGACTGCGGCTCTGCTCGATCGCCGCGAGGAAGCCTGTCGGCAGCTCGAACACGTCGGCGGCGGGTCGGCGTGGCGGCCGCAGCGTCGCCAGGTCGGCGACGACGTACAGATACTGGCCGGCGAACGAGTGGCCGGCCTCCAAGACCGTGCCGAACATGCGCTCGAAGTCGACCCGCCGGAAGTAGTTGACGTGCTCGTAGAAGATGTCGAACCAGGCGTGATGCGTGGCGATCCAGTCGACGCACGGCACCTCGATATAGATCGTGCCGCGGCCGCCGTTCGCCTCGCGGAGCCCGGCCAGGAAGGCGACCGGGTCGGGTACGTGCTCGAGGACATGGCGCAGCACCAGGCCCTCGGCGCGGAAGCCGGTCTCGGGCGTGAAGAACTCGCGGATCACGCGCGGATTCGTCCCCTCGTAGGTCGGATCGAGCCCGGTGACGTCGAAGCCGGCGCCGAGCAGCCGCTCGAGAAAGAGCCCCTTGCCGCAGCCGACCTCGATCAGGCTGGCGCCTTCGAAGTGGCGCTGCATCACGCCGAGCACGGCATCGAGATGGCGCGAGAAGGCTGCGCTCAGGCCCTGCTCGTTCTGGTAGTCGGCGTCGTAGGCGACGAGCTCCGGGCGAAACGCCCGGTTGAAGACGAGCCCGGTGTCTTCCGACTGGACGAGGACAACGTCGCCGCGTGGGCAGGCGCGCGCCGCCGCGGCGCTGTCGAACATCCTGTTCTGCAGGACGGGCAGTTGCTCGGCGCGATAGATCTCGCGCACGGTGTCGGCGGCGGCGCTCATCGGATCTGCAGCGAGCGCCGGAGCTTGGTCGCGTCGCCCCAGAACGCCATCGGCTCGTGCGCCGGGTACGGGAAGTGGCCGAGCTCGGGCCGGATCGACCAGCCGTTTGCCTCGATCCAGCGCTCGACGAGCACGCGCACCGAGACCGGCTCGCCCGAGCAGACGTTGACGATGCCGTGGCCGCGCCGCTTCAGGGCGAGCGCGACGAGGTGGCTCGCTGCATGCGCGACCGGCAGGTAGTCGCGCAGCTGCTCGCCGCCCGACATCGGAAAGGTCGCCGCCCCCGCTTCGGCGGCGCGGCGCAGCTGCGGCCAGAGGGCCGTCTCGGCCTGGCCCTCGCCATGGAGATAGAACAAGCGCGCCCAGGTCAGAGCGAACGAGCGCTGCTCCTGCAGCGCATCGAGCTGGCGGCGCAGCGCATCCTTGGCGAGCGCGTAGGCGTTGTCGGGCTGCGCCTCCTTCGCCTCGTCGAGCGGGCCGGACTGCATGCCGTACTCGAAGCACGTGCCGGCGACGACCATCGTGCCGAGCCCCTGCTCGACGAGCGCCTTCAAGAGCGCATAGTGTGCCGGCAGCTCGTGCTCGAAGTGGTGCAGCGAGCGGTAGTTCGGCAAGCCGCCCCAGGCGAGATGGATCAGCGCATCGGGCGCGCCGAGCAGCTCGAAGGTGCGTTCCGGAGGTGCATGGACGTCGACGCGGGCGACGCGGTGCCGCCGCCAGGCCTCGGGAACCTGCGCTGCAGGTCGCACCCAAAGCGTCGTCTCGACGTCCGCGCTCTCAAGCGCAGCGACGACGTGGCGGCCGATGAAGCCGGTCGCGCCGCTCACCGCGACCTTCATGGCGTGCACCTCAGCGCCGTGACCGCAGTGACGAAGCGGCCGCCCCAGGCACGCACGTAGTCGAGCTGCGTCATGAGCTCGTCACGCAAGTTCCATGGCAAAAGGACGATGTCGTCCGGCCGCGCCTCGCGCAGCCGCTCTTCGCCGACGATCGGGATCCGGCTGCCGGGCATGAAGCGGCCCTGCTTGGCCGGGTTGCGGTCGACGACGAAGGCGATGTGGTCGGGGCGCACGCCGGCGTAGTTCATCAGCGTATTGCCCTTGGCGGCAGCGCCGTACGCGGCGACCTTGCGGCCGGCGCGGCGCGCCTCGACCAGGAAGGAGACGAAGTCGTCCTTCAGCTTGTCGACGCGGGGCTGCAGGTCGGCGTAGCCGGCCGCGCTCGCGAGCTGCGCGCCGGCTTCGTCGGCGAGCACTCGATCGACCGTGCCGGTGCGCGCCGCCTTGCCGGTGTCGCGCCGCTGCGCGAAGACGCGAAGGCTGCCGCCGTGCGTCGGCAGCTCTTCGACATCGAACACGGCGAGGCCGCAGGCGTCGAACACGCGCATCACCGTGCCGAGCGAGAGATACGAGTAGTGCTCGTGGTAGACCGTGTCGAACTGGTTCTCGCGCAAGAGGCGCAGCAGGTGCGGGAACTCGAACGTCGCGACGCCGCCGGGCTTGAGCAGGAGCGCGAAGCCGCGCACGAAATCGTTGATGTCGGGGACGTGGGCGAGAACGTTGTTGGCGGCGACGAGGTCGACCTGGCGGCCGGCCGCGGCCAGCTCGCGTGCCAGGTCGACGCCGAAGAAACGCTCGACGATGTCGATCCCGAGCGCTCGCGCGGCGCCGGCGGTGCTCGCGGTCGGCTCGACGCCAAAGCATGGGATGCCGGCATCGCGGACGAAGCGCAGCAGGTAGCCGTCGTTGGCGGCAACCTCGCAGACCAGGCTCGCCTTCGTCAGGCCGAAGCGCTCGCGCATCGCCGCGACGTACGCCTTCGCATGAGCGAGCCACGACGACGAGAACGAGCTGAAGTAGGCGTAGTCGGCGCTGAACAGGTCGTCACGGCCGGCGTGGTCTTCGGTCTGCACCAGCCAGCAGCGATCGCAGACGAGCAGGCGCAGCGGGTACCAGACCTCGGGCGCGCGCAACGCGGCCTCGGTGAGATAGGCGTTCGAGGGTGGCGCGCTGCCGAGGTCGAGGCAGACACGCTCGAGCTCGGCGGCACAGTGGCGGCACTTCACGCGGCGATCCCGTCGAACGCGGCGCTGAGGAATGGCTGGGCCTCGTCGCGCGGCGACAGGCCGCCGATCGCCAGCGGCCAGTCGATCGCGAGACGCGGCTCGCGCGGATGCAGGCCGCTTTCGAAGTCGGCCGCATACGCTGCCGAATGGCAGTACAGCATGTCGACGTTGTCGCTGAGCGTCTGCAGGCCGTGGGCGAAGCCCTCCGGGATGAGCAACGCGACGCCGTTATCGGCGCTCAGCCGCTCGGCGTGCCAGCGCAGGAACGTCGGCGAGCCGCGCCGCAGATCGACGGCGACGTCGAAGACTTCGCCGCGCAGGCAATGGACGAGCTTGGTCTCGGCGTGCGGCGGCCGCTGGTAGTGCAGGCCACGGACGCTGCCGCACTGGGCGGTGCGGGTGTGGTTGACCTGCGCGACCGGCGCAGTCCAGCCGGCGTCGCGCAGCTCGTCGGCGCAGAACAGGCGGACGAGAAATCCGCGCGCGTCGCCGAGCGGCAGGCGACGAACGCGGCGGAGCCCGGCGATCGGCGTGTCCTCGACCAGCAGCCTGCTCACGTCGTGCCTTCGCTTGCTGCTGGCGCGTCAATCGCAGCAGCCGGTGCGCCGATCGCAGCGGCTGCCCGCTCGTGGGCGTCGATGTCCTCGCCGCAGAGAGAGGCCGCCGACGCACCGTCAGCGAGTCGCCGGTACCAGCGCATCGTTCGCTCGACCGCCTCGGCGAGCAGCCAGCGCGGCGCCACGCCGAGGACGTCGCGCGCGCGCGCGACTTCGAGCGCGAGCCGGCCCGCTTCGTGCGGCGCGCCGGCCTCGGTCTCGTCGCGCCAGTCGCCGCTGCCGTACGCGGCATGCGCGAGGCGGATCACGTCGCCGACGCTCGCCGCCTCGTCGGTGCGAGGCCCGAAGTTGTAGGCGCCGGCGAGGCCGGGTGCCTGCCAGAGCGCCGCCGCGAGGCGCAGGTAGCCGGCGAGCGGATCGAGCACATGCTGCCATGGCCGCACCGCGTCGGCGCGGCGCACGCGCAGCACTGCGCCGCTCGCCCAGGCGCGAACGGCGTCGGGAATCAGCCGGTCCTCGGACCAGTCGCCGCCGCCGATGACATTGCCGGCGCGGGCGGTCGCGAGCGCCGTGCCGAGCTCGCGCAGAAACGCGCTCCGATAGCTCGCCGCGACGAGCTCGGCCGCGGCCTTACTCGCGCTGTACGGATCGTGGCCGCCGAGAGCGTCGTCCTCGCGGTAGGGATAGACCCACTCGCGATTGCGGTACACCTTGTCGGTCGTGACGACGACCGCGACGCGCACGTCGGCGCCGCCGCGCAGCGCTTCGAGCAGGTGCGCCGTTCCCATCGTGTTG
>DASXIP010000339.1:0-1664 GCA_036497875.1 Caldimonas sp. | reverse complement strand
ACCTTGAAGGTGAGGCCGTCCTCGCCGCCGGTGAAGTCGGAGAGCTGCGACGCCAGCGTCGCGAACGCCGACGCGACGGCGAGCGTGATCATGGCGAAGAAGATCGCGCGCACGCGCAGGCTGAACAGGCCGATGACGAGCGAGAGGACGAGCGAGACGCCAAGCGCGCCGGCAACGCCGAGCGCGAGCGACGGCCAGGTCGGGCCGATCCGCGTCGACGCGATCGCGACGCCGTAGGCGCCGATGCCGAAGAACATCGTGTGGGCGAAGCTGACGATGCCGGTGTAGCCGAGCAAGAGATCGAAGCTCGCCGCGAGGACGATGAAGACGATCACCTTGGCGGCGACGTTGAGCGCCTTCGTGCCGGGAAAGACGAACGGCGTCAGCGCCAGCGCGACGACGATCAGGACGAGCGCGATGGCGAGCCAGCGGCTGCGCGGCAGGTCGTGCGAGACGAGGCGGCTGAGCATGGCCTCTAGCGATTCACGACCGGATAGAGGCCCTGCGGGCGCCAGAGCAGAATCGCGACCATCAGGCCGATACTCGAGAACATCGCCACCTTGGGCGCGACGAAACCGACGTAGTTGGTGATCAGGCCGACGAGCAGCGCTCCGAACAGGCAACCGAGCGTCGAGCCGAGGCCGCCGATGATGATGACGATGAAGAGCAGCACGTTGACCTGGCCGCCGATCTGCGGCACGACGATCTGCTGGTTCATTCCCCAGAGGCACCCGCCGAGGCCGGCGAGCGCCGAGCCGGCGGCGAAGACGCCGACGAACAGGCGCCTGATACGGTAGCCGAGGCTCTCGACCATCTCGCGGTCCTGCACGCCGGCGCGGATCAGGAGGCCGATCTTGGTGCGGTTGAGCGTGTAGAGAAGACCGGCGAGGACGACCAGACCGACGACGACGGCGACGAGGCGGAGCTTTTCGACGCTGGCGTCGCCGAGCAGGAGCGACCCGCGCAGCGCCTCGGGCGGCGGCAGCGGGATCTGCGCCGGGCCCCAGACGACCTTGATCAGCTCCTCGCCGATGATCGCGCCGCCGATCGTGACCAGGATCTGCTTCAAGTGCTGGCCGTACACCGGCCGGACGATGACGCGTTCGAAGCCGAGGCCGATCGTCCCGCCGAGCACGATCGCGGAGAGCATTGCGACGGCTAGGACGCCGAGATTGCTGGCGACGCTCGGCGCCGACGCCGCGCCGCCCATCGCCGCGAAGATCGTTGTCGCCACGTACGCGCCGAGCGCGATGAACAGGCTGTGGCCGAAGTTGAGGACGTCCATCAATCCGAACACGAGCGTCAGCCCCGACGCGGCGATGAAGATGATCATCCCCATCGCCAGGCCGGCGATCGTCAGCGTCAGCCAGGTCGACGACGAGCCGACCAGCGGCCAGGCGACGAGCGCGATCGCAACGACGAGAACCAGCGGGCGGACGTCGAACGCCCGTTTCGGGATCGCGTCGGCCGCGGTTTGTGCAGCAGCGGGGGTGACAACGGTCGTCATGGTCGAGGCGCTCGCCGGGCGCTCACTGGTGGGCGGCGAGCGAAAGGCCGAGCAGACGGTGCTGCAGCGCCTCGTCGGCGGCAAGCTCGGCCATCGCGCCGCGGTGGACGATGCGGCCGTCGTCCATCACCGCGACGCGGTCGCCGAGCGCCTGCGC
>DASXIP010000338.1:0-7082 GCA_036497875.1 Caldimonas sp. | reverse complement strand
CGGCATCACCTGGCCGCTGGTGCGCACGCTGGGCTCGGCCAAGGCGCTGGAGTTGCTGCTGCTCTCCGACGTGCTGAGCGCGGCGGACGCCCTGCAGCTCGGCCTGCTGAACCGGGTGCTGCCGGCCGCCGACCTGATGCCAACAGCGATGGAAATGGCAGCTCGCATCGCGCGCGGTCCGCGCGTGGCCTATCGCTACATGAAGCAGAACGTCGAGGCGGCTTCGGTCGAGTCGTACCAGGCGATGCTCGACCGCGAGGCGTTCACGCAGTGCTGGACCGGCAGCACCGCGGACAATCGCGAAGGCGTTGTGGCGTTCATGACCAAGCGCGCACCGCAGTTCGGCGGCACCTGAAGACGAGGGGCCGCGAGATGATGCGAATCCGCCAGATCGTCTTCGCGGTCCTTGACCTGGCACGCGGCCGGGCCCGACTCGCTTCGCTGCTGGGCCTTGATCCGCCGTTCCGCGATCCCGGGGTCGCCGAGTTCGGCATCGACAACGCGGTCTACGTGTTCGGCGACCAGTTCGTCGAGTTGATCGCGCCGGTTCGGGAAGGCACCGCAGCCGGTCGCGCGATCGACCGCCGCGGCGACTGCGGCTACATGCTGCTGCTGCAGACCGACGACTTCGACCGCGAGCGCGCGCGCATCGCGACGCTCGGCGTGCGCACGATCTGGCAGGTGGACCGTCCCGACATCCGCGCGATGCACCTGCATCCGAAGGACCTGGGCGGCACAATCATCTCGGTCGACCAGCCGAAGCCGGCGGCGGCCTGGCGCTGGGGCGGGCCCGGCTGGCGACCGCAGCCGGGCCGCGCCGGCGCGCAACGGGTGGTCGGCGTCACCGTGGCGGCGCACGATCCCCGCGCGATGGCTGCTCGCTGGGCGCAAGTGTTGGGACTCGCGGCGCCGGCCGCGGCCGACGGGCGCTATCGGCTCGCCCTCGAGGGCGGACAGGCCGACTTCGTAGAAACCGGGGATCGCGAAGAAGGGATCACGGGGTTCGCGCTCGAGGTCGTCGATCCCGCTGCGGTGCTCGAGGCTGCGCGCGCGCTCGGTCTGACGATGCAGGGCGACGCGGTCAATGCGTTCGGAACGCGGCTCGCGCTACGCGCCGCATCGAGTTGATGCGCTCCGGCGTGCGTACGCGCGGGGCTGTTCGGTTCGTCCCGCGTGACGGACAGAGATTCGCTCGCCCTCTGAGTCCGTTGCGACCCTCAGCCGCAGCTGCCGAGATGGCCGCACGCCGTGCAGAAGTCGCATCCGTCCTTGTGGATCATGGTCGCGTTGCCGCACTCCGGGCAGCGCGCACCCGCCATCGGCCGCGCCTGCTCGACCGACCCGGCCGGAATCTGCAGGATGCCCATCTCCTGCAGCGGAAAGCCGTCCTCGTCGAGGATGCCGAGCATCGCGTAGCGGTGGATGACGAGCCGAGCGACGTAGGCGACCGTCGATGGCCAGGTCTGCTGGCGCCTCTGGCCCTTCGGCAGCCCCGGCACGAACGCCATGAAGTGGCCGAGCGGCTCGGCGTAGCTCAGCAACTTCCTGAGCTTCATGCCGATCCATGCCGGATCGAGCACGCGCATGTCGAGCGAGAGGACGCGGGCGAGCCCGTCCATTGCGCGCGGGTGGTTGCCCGAGAAGCCGAGCGCACACGGGCTGGTCACGGCGCCGCCATGGCCGTCGGGCAGCAGCACTTCCTTCAGCGTGACGGTGAACTGCTCGTCGCTCGCCGGGTTGTCGATGTCGACCGACCAGGCGATCGTCCCGTTCGGTCCGGTCTGCGGCTCGTCGCGGCTGAACATCGCATCGATCACCGGCGTCGCGCTGCCCTGCGCCGACCAGAGGCCGAGCTGCTCGCAGCGCCAGCGGATCACGGCGGCGGTGGCGGCGACGATGCCCGGAAAGCGGCGCGGCTCGCCGTGCGGCGGGAACGGCATGTCGAACGCGCGCTCCTCCTGCACCGTCGCGAGCGCGTCGAGCTTCAACAGCACCCAGGCGGCATCGCGCGCGCGCAGGTCCATCGACAGCGTCTTGGCGAGGGCGCCGAGGCCGCGAGGCTGCTCGGCACCGTTCACCCAGACCTCGAACGGCGCCGCCGCGCCGCCCTGGCGCTCGTCGGGCAGCTCGCCGACGAAGAGCGCGAAGGTGCCGAAGGGATGGCGGATCATGTACGTCCACGCGGCGTTGCCGCCCGCCAGCTCGGGCCGCCCCGGCCAACGTAGCGAGGCGAGCACCGGCCGCGGCATGCCTTCGAGCGCGAGGCGGCGGTTCGCCTCGCCCGCGTCGAGGATCGTGGCCGCGGTCCCGGCGCCCGGCTCGACCCGCAGCACCGAGCCGAGGACGGCGTTCGGCCGATACGTCGCCAGGCCCTTCAGGCCCGACCTCCAGGCGTTCAGGTAGAGGTGCTGGAAGTCGGCATACGGATAGTCGGCGGCGACATTGACCGTCTTCGAGATCGACGTGTCGACGAACGGCGCGACCGCCGCGACCATCTCCTCGTGCGCTTGCGCGCTCATCTCCAAAGCGGTGACGAACGACGACGGCAACGGCGCATCGGATCCCTTGATGTGCCTGAACAGCCGCCACGCGTGGTCCTCGACGATGTGCTCCTTGAAGGTGCCGTCGACGGTGCGCTTCCTGCGCGTGTAGGTCCACGAGAAAGGCGGCTCGATGCCGTTGCTCGCGTTGTCGGCGAAGGCCAGGCTGATGGTGCCGGTCGGCGCAACCGAAAGCAGGTGCGAGTTGCGCAAGCCGACCGAGCGAATGCGCTCCTTCAGCACCGCCGGCAGCCGCGAGGCGAACGTGCCGCGGCTGAGAAGCATGTCGGCGTTGAAGAGCGGGAATGCGCCGCGCTCTGCCGCCAGGTCGACCGAAGCGCCGTACGCAGCGTCGCGCAGCACCTCGGCGATCCGCCTCGCGGCGCTACGCGCCGGAGCGGTGTCGTAGCGCAAGCCGAGCATCGCCAGCGCGTTGCCGAGGCCGGTGAAGCCGAGGCCGATGCGGCGCTTGTTGCGCGCTTCCTCGGCTTGGCGTGGCAGCGGCCAGAACGTGACGTCGAGAACGTTGTCAAGCATCCGCACCGCGACGTGCGCATGGCGCGCGAACTCGCCCTCGTCAAAGCGCGCGCCGGACTCGAACGGATCGCGGACGAACCGCGTCAGGTCGATCGAGCCGAGGCAGCAGCAGCCGTAAGGCGGCAGCGGCTGCTCGCCGCACGGGTTCGTCGCGGCGATGCTCTCGCAGTAGGAGAGGTTGTTGTCGACGTTGATGCGGTCGAGGAAGAGCACGCCCGGCTCCGCGTGGTCGTAGGTGCAGCGCATGATCTGCTCCCACAGCTCGCGCGCCCTCAGCGTGCGGTAGACCCACAGGCCGTCGCCACGCGCCCGGGCGCCTTCGGCGCGCTGCCTGGGCCCGGGCGCCGCGCGGTGCACGAGGTCGACGACGCCGTCATCGACGACTGCCTGCATGAACGCGTCCGTCAGGCCGATCGAGATGTTGAAATTGACGAGCTCGCCTTTGTCCTTGGCGTGGATGAACTCCTCGACGTCGGGGTGGTCGCAGCGCAGCACGCCCATCTGCGCGCCGCGCCGCGCGCCGGCCGACTCGACCGTCTCGCACGAGCGATCGAAGACGCGCATGTACGACACCGGCCCGGAGGCGTTCGACTGGGTGCTCGCGACCCAGGCGCCGCGCGGCCGGATGCGCGAGAAGTCGTAGCCCACGCCGCCGCCGCGCCGCATCGTCTCCGCCGCCTCGGTGAGCGCGGTGTAGATCCCGGGATGGCCGTCGTCGTCCTCCGCGATCGAATCGCCGACCGGCTGCACGAAACAGTTGATCAGCGTCGCCGACAGCGCCGTGCCTGCCGCCGAGTTGATGCGGCCGGCGGGGATGAAGCCGTCGTTCAGTGTCTGCAGGAAGCGCAGCTCCCAGGTCGAGCGCGTTTCCGGGGTCTCCGCCTCGGCGAGCGCGCGGGCGACGCGGCGGCGCACGTCGTCGATGCTGCGCTCGTCCGCCTTGGCGTACTTTTCGAGCAGCACCTCCTCGCTGATGACCTGCGCGCCGAGCCGTGCCGTCGTCGCCGCCGTTCGCGTCGTGGTCGTCATGGCTGTTGCGCCGCGGCCCGCTCGCTCGATCGTCGAGAGTTGGGGAGGGCGAGCGGGCGCATGTGTCGAGTGGTGCCGGCGAAAATCGAATGCCCGCTGCTCTAAGAACTGAGCCACGCCGGCGTCGCGGTCGGTGGTGCGCGAGCGGCTCATTTTAACCGAGCCGACTCACGGCACCGACGACAGGCAGCAGCTTCAGGCTCGTCGAGCCCGCGTTGACGGGCACGGCCAGATCCAGTCGCGGACGTCCGAGCCCAACGCCTGGAATCGCGCGACGGACCGATCGAGCGTTCACGCGGCAGGAGTGCGGTGCGGACGGCGAAGCACTGCCCTGTGCGGTCGCCGGTCGGGGTCCGCTTCGTTCCGGGCGGGTGCCGGGCGACACTAGCGCATGGCACCTCTGGCGATGCTTGCCCTCGCGTTCGCGATGTCGAGCGACGCATTCGCCGCGGCGGTCGGCAAGGGTGCGGCATTGCACCGGCCGCGCTGGAGCGAAGCGCTGCGCACCGGCGCCATCTTCGGCACGATCGAAGCGCTGACACCGGTCGTCGGTTGGGTGCTCGGCACGGCGGCGGCGAAGGTCGTCACCGCGTGGGGTGACTGGATCGCGTTCACGATCCTGGCCGGGCTCGGGCGCGGATGATCTGGGTCGGCTGGCGCGGCCAGGCCGAGGAGGTCGAGGAGCGCCCCCACCGGCATCCGTTCTGGCTGCTGGCGCTGACCGGCCTGGCCACCAGCATCGACGCGACGGCGGTCGGCGTCGGCCTCGCGTTCATCGACGTGAACATCGTTCCGGTCGCGGCGGCGATCGGATTGGCGACGTTCATGATGGTGACGGCCGGCGTGATGCTCGGGCGCGTGCTGGGCGTCGTCGCCGGCAAGCGTGCCGAGATTGCCGGAGGCGTGCTGCTGATCGTCATCGGGACGCTGATCCTGACCGAGCACCTCGGCCAGCCGTAGGCGAGGGGTCGGGAACGGCGAGCGCGGATCGAGCATCCAATCCACCATGAAGCAGGCAAAGACGCGCGGCGGCGACGCGCCGGGCGACGATCACGCGTTGGTCGCTCGCATCGTCGGCGGTGACACCGGCGCGTTCGAGTTCGTCATGCGCCGCCACAACGGCGCGCTCTTTCGCACCGCGCGGGCGATCCTGCGCGACGACGCCGACGCCGAGGACGCGCTGCAGGACGCGTATCTGGCGGCGTTTCGCCATCTCGGCGAGTTTCGCGGCGACGCTCGGCTCTCGACCTGGCTGACCCGCATCGTCATCAATCAGGCGCTCGGCCGCCTGCGGGCACGGCGCCGGGACAACGTCGTCGAGTTGCGCGAGGGCGTGCCGGAGGATGACGCCGCGGCGCGCGAGGAAGCGATGGACGAGGGACACACCGAGTCGCCGGAAGCAGACGCCATGCGATCGCAGCTGCGTCGCCTTCTCGAGCGCAAGATCGACGCGCTGCCGCTCGCCTTTCGCACCGCGTTCGTCCTCCGCGAAGTCGAGGAGCTGACGATCGAGGAGGCCGCGGAGTGCCTCGCGATTCCCGCCGCGACGGTGCGGACGCGCGTCTTTCGTGCCCGCGCGCTGCTGCGCGCATCGCTGGCCGAAGAGATGGACGTCACGACCGGCGAGGTGTTCGGCTTCGGCGGCGCGCACTGCGACCGGATCGTCGCTGCCGTGCTCGGCCGCTTGCGCGAGGGCGACGCCGGTAGCGGACAGACGCCGTAGCTTCAGCGCCCGGAACGCCGGCGCGCCGGGCTGCATCCAATGGTGCACGACCCACCAGAACAAGGATCCAGCCATGAAGATGCTGATCGGCACCGCCGCCGCTTCGCTCGCCCTATTCGCCGGCACTGCGTTCGCGCAAGCGCCGAACGACGCCCAGATCGCCGCCATCGTTGTCACTGCGAACCAGGTCGACATCGACGCCGGCAAGCTCGCCGAGTCGAAGGGGAACAACGCCGAGGTCAAGGCGTTCGGCAAGCAGATGGTCACCGACCACTCCGGAGTCAACAAGCAGGCGGTGGCGCTCGTCACCAAGCTCAAGGTCACTCCCGAGGACAACCCCACGGCCCAGAGCCTGAAGGCGGGCGGTGAGGAGAACCTCAAAAACCTCCGGACGCTGAGCGGCGCCGCGTTCGACAAGGCCTACGTCGACCACGAGGTCGCCTATCACCAAGCCGTGCTCGACGCGGTCGACAAGACGCTGATCCCGAGCGCGCAGAACGCCGAGCTGAAGAGCCTGCTCGTTGCCGTGCGTCCGGCCTTCGTCGCCCACCTCGACCACGCCAAGCACCTGCAGGCCTCTCTTGCCAAGTAGGGCCATGCCGCGGCGGCGCGCGGCGCTCGTCGCGGCCGCCGTCGCCGCCTCGGTCGCGGCGACGCTGCCCTCGGCAGCGGCCCAAGGCAGCGGCCGCACGCACGAGATCGTGATCCAGGGGCTGCGGTACGTTCCGGAGACGCTCAAGGTGCGACGCGGCGACGTCGTCGTCTGGACCAACAAGGATCCGTTTCCGCACACGGCGACCGCCAAGGGCGCGTTCGACTCGAAGCCGATCGCCGAAGGGCATTCGTGGCGGTGGACGGCGACTCGCGCCGGCACCTTCGCCTACGTCTGCACCCTGCACTCGAACATGAAGGGATCGCTGCAGGTCGAGTGAGGGTGCGCGCTACGATCGGGCCGTGAACCCTGCTGCGAGTCGTTGCCGGTGTCTGCCGACGCATTGAGTGGCGCGGAAGCGCTGCGGCCGGGCGACGTGGAGCCTGCCGAATGGCGCGCCCGCGTCGAGTTGGCGGCGTGCTATCGCGTCTTCGCCGAGCTCGGCTGGACCGAGTTGATCTTCAACCACGTCACGCTGCGCGTGCCGGGGTCGACACCGGCGTTCCTGATCAATCCGTTCGGCCTCAACTACGACGAGGTGACGGCGACCAACCTGATCAAGATCGGCCATGACGGCGTGCCGCTGCAGCCGACGCCGCAT
>DASXIP010000337.1:0-6915 GCA_036497875.1 Caldimonas sp. | reverse complement strand
AAGGCGGTCTCGCTGCACATCGGCTTGAACGGCGTCAGCGCCGCTGCCTACTCGGGCTGGGACGGCCCGCTCGCGGCGTGCGAGTTCGACGCCAACGACATGGCTGCGATCGCGAAGGCGAAGGCGATGAAGTCGACCGTGCTGCTGACCAAGAAGGCGACCCGCAACGCCGTCCTCGCTGCGATGCGGAGCGCCGCCAAGTCGCTCGCCAGCGGCGACCTGTTCTTTCTCACCTACTCGGGCCATGGCGGCCAGGTGCCTGATGTCAGTGGCGACGAAGACGACAAGAAGGACGAAACCTGGTGCCTCTATGACGGTCAGCTGATCGACGACGAGCTGTACTTCGAGCTGAGCCGCTTCGGCGCCGGCGTTCGCATCCTCGTCCTTTCCGACAGCTGTCACAGCGGCACCGTGACGCGCGCCGCGCTGATGCCACCGGCGACGATCCCGTCGCAACGGCCCAAGCTCATGCCCGACTCGGTCGGGATGCGCGTCTATCGCGACCACCAGGCGTTCTACGACAAGCTGCAGCTCGACGTCGCCAAGGCGGCGGGAAAGCCCCCGGTCGATCCCGACGCCGCGATCGCGCAGGTCGCCGGCAGCGGGCGGCTGTCGGCGATCGTCAAGAAATTCGATCCGGAGGTGATCCTGATCGCCGGTTGCCAGGACAACCAGACGTCGATGGACGGCGAACACAACGGCGCCTTCACCGAGCAGCTGCTCAAGGTCTGGAACCAGGGTGCGTTCCAGGGCAACTACGCCAACTTCCACGCCCGCATTCGGGCCCGCATGCCGGCGACGCAGTCGCCCAACCTGTTCACGCTCGGCGCGGCCGCTCCGTTCCTCGCCGAGCAGCCGTTCAGCATCTGAGCGCGCCGAGCAGCGAGTAGAGCGAGCGTGCCGACACCGGCATCGAATCCAGCGCAGGAGCGTCCATGGCGAGCGGCAGTACGAACGAGATCACCTTCATCGTCCCGGGCCAGGTGCAGCCGGCGCCGGTCGCACGCTCGGCGGCGGGCGTTGCCAAGGTGACGGTGCGCGTCGGCACCGAGCGCGGGGGTGGCGAGCCGGTTCGCGTGACGGCGCGCGCGGGCGAAGACGTCGTCATCCTCGGCATCGCCAACGGGCCGACGCTCGTCCTCCATCCCGCCGACGCACGCGACCTGATGCTCGCGCAGAGCGCGACGATGACGCGCAGTGCGCTCGCCACCGGCCAACGCGGCGGCGGCGCCGGCGCGTCCGAGATCCTCGTTCCGGCGCAGCTCGGCTGGCCCGGCCTCGAGGCCGAAGCGACGCGCGGCGCGACGCGCGGCTGGATGGGCCAGGTGCTCCTGAACGGCTTCCAGGTGCTGACCCGCATCGCCAAGGATCCGGCCGCCAAGCTCGCGGCGGCAGCGATCACGAAGAAGGTCGACGGCAAGGTCGACGCCGGCGTGTATCGCCTCTCGGCCGATGCGCTCGAGCCGTTGAAGGGCAGCGGCCGGAAGCTCGACGCGGTGCCGGCGGCCGCCGATGGCTCTCCTCTGCTCGTGTTCGTGCACGGCACGCTCTCCGACACCGTCGGCACGTTCAGCAAGCTCTGGATGCTGCACAACGCGACGGTGCGCCAGCTGTTCGCGGGCTACGGCGATCGCGTCTACGGGCTCGACCATCCGACCCTCGGCGTGAGCCCGATCGCCAATGCCTTGACGCTCGTGCGCGCGTTGCCGGCGGGGGCGCGCGTCCACCTGGTGACGCATTCGCGCGGCGGCCTCGTCGCCGAGGTGCTCGTGCGCGCGAGCGCCGGCAAGGGCATCGGCAACGACGTTCTCGCGCTCTTTGCCGGCGACGCCTACGAGCAGCACCGCAACGACCTGCGCGCGCTCGCGAAGGAAGCGCAGGCGAAGGGCATCCGCTGCGATCGCGTCGTTCGCGTCGCCTGCCCGGCGCGCGGCACGCTGCTCGCGTCGAAGCGGCTCGACGCCTATCTCTCGATCCTCAACTGGTGCCTCGAGCTCGCGAGCATTCCGGTCGTTCCCGAGGTCGTCGACTTCCTGCACGAGGTCGCGCGCCGGCGCGCCGAGCCGGGCGAGCTGCCCGGGCTGGAGGCGATGACTCCCGAGAGCGCCGTCGTCGCCTGGCTGAACGGCGCCAGCGACACCGTCCCGGGCGAGCTGCGGGTCGTCGCCGGCGACATGGAAGGCGACTCGATCGGCTCGTGGGTCAAGACGCTGCTCTCCGATGCCTTCTACTGGACCGACAACGATCTCGTCGTCCAGACCCGCTCGATGTACGGCGGCGCGCCGCGTGACAAGACCGCCAACGGCAGCGGCGCGCGTTTCCTTCTCGACAAGGGCGGCAAGGTCTAGCACTTCAATTACTTCACCAACGATCGCACGGTGCAGGCGATCGCGAGCGCGCTCCTCGATGATGCGCCGGCCGACTTCGCGGCGATCGGGCCGCTGTCATGGGCGGGAGAGGATGCGAGCGGAACGCGCGCCGCGCTCGCGGTGCAGCGTTCGCGCGGCGCCGGCGCGGCGG
Organism: Caldimonas sp.; assembly: GCA_036497875.1. Taxonomy (GTDB): domain Bacteria; phylum Pseudomonadota; class Gammaproteobacteria; order Burkholderiales; family Burkholderiaceae_C; genus Schlegelella_A. The sequence continues at coordinate 4,395 of DASXIP010000337.1, read as the reverse complement.
CGGCCGCCGCCGATCGCCCGGCAGTGTTCGTCCTCCCGGGCATCCTCGGCTCGAATCTGAAGAAGGACGGCGAGCGCATCTGGCTCGGCTTTCGCTTCGTCAACGGCCTGCAATCGCTCGCCTGGGATCCGGCGACGGCGGCCAGCGTCGAGTCCGATGGACCGATCGCCAGCGTCTACGGCGACCTCATCGAGCGCCTCGCCGACAGCCATGAAGTGATTCCGTTCGCGTTCGATTGGCGCCGACCGGTCGAGGACGAGGCGCGCCGCCTCGCCGCCGCGGTCGACGCTGCGCTGAGCGCGCGCGCTGCCAGCCAGCAACCGGTGCGCATCCTCGCCCATTCGATGGGTGGCCTCGTTGCGCGGACGATGGCGCTCGAAAAACCCGACACCTGGAAGCAGATGATGGCGCGCGACGGCGCCCGCTTCGTGATGCTCGGGACACCGAATGCCGGCTCATGGGCGCCGATGCAGACGCTTTCCGGCGACGACACGTTCGGCAACGCGCTCGCCGCCTTCGGCTCGCTGTTCGACAACCGCGGCGCGCGCGACGTCATGGCCGGCATGCCGGGCTTCCTGCAGCTGCAGGCGGCGCTGCTCGATCCGACGCTCGGCCTCGACCGCAGCGCAACCTGGCAGAAGCTCGCCGACGAGGATCTGAAGCGGCTCCTCGAGCGCAGCCTCTGGCACCTGGAGGGCGTGCAGAAGGCGATCTACCAGTGGGGGGCGCCGTCGCAGGGGGTGCTCGATCAGTCGCTCGCGCTGCGCCGGCGCCTCGACCAGCAAGCCGCGGCGTTCGCTGCCGACGCGACGAAGACGCTGCTCGTGGTTGGCAAGGCGGCATTTACGCCGGGCGGCTTCGTCTTCGGCGACGATGGCCTCGAATACACCGACGCCGTCGGCGGCGGCGACGGCCGCGTGCCGCTGACGAGCGCGCTGCTGCCGGGCGTTCGGACCTGGAAGCTCGATGCGACGCACGGCGACCTGCCGACGGTCGCGAAAGCGTTCCAGGCGTATCTCGAGTTGCTCGACACCGGCGACACGGCGTTGCTCGAGCGCTTCGACCCGGCCAGCATCGCCGGCCTGCGCTCGGCAGCGGCAGCGCCGGCCGCCGTCGCGCGCAGCCGGCCGTCGCGCGGCGTCCAGCCTTCGCTGCCGCCGTCGACGCCGGCCGACGTGCTCGGCGTGCTGCGCACGCGCGCCGGCGGCGACAGCGCCCGCGGCAGCACCCCGGCACGCGCGCTGCACGTCTCGGTTCTCAACGGCGATCTGAAGTTCGTTCACCAGCCGCTCGTCGTCGGCCACTACCGCTCGCTTGCGCTGACCGGGACCGAAGGCGTCGTCGACCGCCTCGTCAGCAAGGCGATGAGCCGCTCGCTCGCCGCGGGCCTCTATCCCGGCGGCGTCGGCATGCACCAGATCTTCGGCAACGTGCGCAAGGACCCGAACAATGTCCTTGCGATGGCGCGACCGCTCGCGGTCATCGTCGCCGGCCTCGGCGAGGAGGGCAAGCTGCGCGCGGTCGATCTCGTCTACACCGTGCGCCAGGCGGTGATCGCCTATGCGCAGCGGCTTGCCGAGAAGCAAGACGGCGCTCCGGCCGAGTTCGAGCTCGCGGCGACGCTGATCGGCAGCGGCGGCACCGGCATCAGCGCCGGCACCTCGGCGCAGCTCGTCGCGCAGGGCACTTGGGAAGCGAACCAGAAGCTGCATGACAGCGGCTGGCCGCAGGTCGGCCGCCTGATCCTGGTCGAGTTCTATCTCGATCGCGCCAGCGAAGCCTGGCGCGCGCTGCAGGTGCAGGCGACGGCGGCGCCGAACCAGCTCTCGGTCGTCGGCTACGTCGAGGACGGTGCGGGGGCGCTGCGCCGCTCGCTCGATTCGAGCTATCGCGGTGCGTCGTACGACTTCATTAGCGCCACCGTTGGCAAGCCCGAGAACGGCGTGCCGACGATCACCTACACGCTCGACACCAAGCGCGCGCGCACCGAGGTGCGCGCGCAGCAGACGCAGGCGACGCTCGTCCGCGAGCTCGTCGCCAAAGCGTCGAACGACGCCAACCGCGACCCGCAGATCGGCCGCACGCTGTTCGACCTGCTGGTGCCGGCTGAGATGGAGCCGTTCCTCGGCGGTACCAGCGAGATGGTGATCGAGCTCGAGACCGGCACCGCGTCGCTGCCGTGGGAAGTGCTCGACACATCGGCGTCCGATCTCACCGGTGGCGACGCGCGACCGTGGGCGATCCGCAGCAAGCTGCTGCGCAAGCTCCGCACGAGCGAGTTCCGCGCTCAGGTGACTGACGCGACCGCGGACGGCAACATCCTCGTCATCGGCGAGCCGCTGGTCGACGAGACGATCTATCCGCCGCTGCCCGGCGCACGCGCCGAGGCGATCGCGGTGGCGACGCGCCTCACCGCCGGCCCGGCCGGCGTCGACACGGCGCGGGTGCGTGCGCTGACGAGCGGCAACGACGACGCGCGCGACATCATCAACGCGCTCTTCGAGCGGCCGTACCGCGTCGTCCACGTCGCCGGCCACGGTGCGCCGGGAGCCGACGGCGGCGTCGTCCTCTCCGGCGGCACCTATCTCGGCGCCGCCGAAGTGAATGCGATGCGTGTTGTTCCCGAGCTCGTCTTCCTCAACTGCTGCCACCTCGCCGCGCTCGACGCCAAGGCCGTCCTCGCGCCGTTCGATCGCGCTGAGTTCGCGGCGACGATCGCCGAAGCGCTGATCGAGGTCGGCGTCCGCTGCGTCGTCGCCGCCGGCTGGGCGGTCGAGGACAAGCCGGCCGAGATCTTCGCGACGACGTTCTACGAAGCGCTGCTCGGCGGCAGCCGCTTCATCGACGCCGTCGCCGCCGCGCGCACCGCCGCCTGGCGCGCCGGCGACGGTGGCAACACCTGGTCGGCGTACCAGTGCTACGGCGATCCCGGCTGGACCTGGCAGCGCGACGTCGGCGACGCGCAGCGGCCGACGGCGTCGCCGGGCGACGAGTTCGCCGGTGTTTCGTCGGCGCCGGCGCTTGCGCTCGCGCTCGAGACGATCGCGATTCGCCTGCGCTTCGGCGGCGAGGACCCGGCGCAGCAGAAGATCCTCGCCCAGGCGCAGCGCGACAAGATCCGCTTCCTCGAGGAGAAGTTCGCTCCGCTCTGGGGTGCGTGCGGCGCGGTCGCGGAGGCGTTCGGCCTTGCCTACGCCGAAGCGCGCGACGTCGACAAGGCGATCGACTGGTACCGCACCGCGGTTCGCGCCAGCGACGGCAGCGCATCGTTCCAGGCTGCCGAGGATCTCGGCAACCAGCTCGCGCGGCGCGGCGAAACGCGCACCGATCTGGTCGCCGGGCGGCGCGATATCGAGGAGGCGATCACGAGGCTCGCGAAGCTGGTCGAGATCCAGCCCACCGAGGAGCGTGAGGCGCTGCTCGGCTCGGCGTACAAGCGGCTGGTGATGATCGAGGGCCGTGCCGACGCGGCTGCGGCCAAGACGCCGGGACGTCGTGCGAGCCGCTCCCAGCGCTCGCCGGCGGTCTCCGGCGAGCGGCTCGTCGCCTTGCGCAACATGGCGCTGCACTACGGCAACGCCGAGCGCCTGGCGCGCGAAGCCAACGCCGACAACCTCTTCTATCCGGCGAAGAACGGCATCAGTGCCGAGCTGCGGCTCGCGTTTCTCGAACGCCGGCCGGCCGAGCTCGCTGTCGAGCGCATGCGCGCGGTGCAGGAGTCGCTCGCGCGCGCCGCGTCCGAGAGCCCCGACTTCTGGTCGGTCGTCGGCCAGATCGAGTTGCGCGTCCTCGAAGCGGTCGCCGCGCAACGCGTCGCCGACGATTCGGCGGCGCTGATCGCCGAGTTCAAGGATCTCAAGTCGCGCGTGCCGGCGCGCTCGATGTGGGACTCGGTCTACTCTGAAGCGCGCTTCACACTCGAGCCGTACCTCGGCATCGCCAGCGCCGCCGAGCAGCGTGCCGCCAAGGCCTTGCTCGACGCACTGGCGGCGATGGCGGCGGGCTGAGTGCTCAGCGCCGCTCGAGCGATCGGCCCGGCGGCGAAGCGCGATCGCGCGACCGCGCGCGCTTGGCGGCGACCGGTGCAGACGCCAGCAACGAGATGACGTGCTCCGCCATCGGCGACGGCGTCCGGCCGCGCAAAGTGACGGCCCCGGGAAGCGAGAACAACGGCGGGAGATCGGCGACCGCCAGCGCCCGCAGCGTCTTCGCCGCGACCTCGGTTTCGACCGCCCGATGGGGAGCGGCGAGCACCAGATCGCACCCCAGTGCCGTCGACTTTAGCACCTGGACATCGTCGCATTCGAGTGCCAGCGACATCGCTGCCGACGACTCGAGACCGAGCAAGCGGGAGAGCGCGAGTCGCACCTCTTGCGGGAGGCGCGTCGCGGCGAC
>DASXIP010000336.1:0-3621 GCA_036497875.1 Caldimonas sp. | reverse complement strand
ATGATCTCGCTCGATGGCGTGATGCAGGCGCCGGGTGGCCCCGAAGAAGATCCGACCGGAGATTTCACCCTTGGCGGTTGGACCTTCAACTATTGGGGGGACCCCGTCATGCGCGACTCCATGATGGGGTTGGACGGCAAGGATCGCGATCTGGTATTGGGCCGCAAGACCTACGAGATCTTCGAGGCCTATTGGCCGTATCAGCCCGCGGACGATCCGATTGCTCTGTCGCTCAACGCGGCGAAAAAGTACGTCGCCTCGCGCACCTTGAAAACAGTGGGCTGGAACAATTCGACGCTTCTCGGCGACGACGTGGTGGCCTCAGTCGCCGCGTTGAAGAACGAGGCTGGCAATGATCTCCAGATCATCGGCAGCAGCAACTTGATTCAGGGACTTCAAGCCGCCTCGCTGATAGACGAGTACAACGTGCTGACGTTTCCCGTTGTACTCGGCGTCGGCAAGCGCTTGTTCGAGTCCGGCGCGAAAGCGCAATCGCTTCGTTTCGTCAGTTCCAAGGCATCTGGGACCGGCGTCCTGCTCAACACTTACACGCGCGCGGGTGACGTCCCGATCGGCTCGTTCGCTACCGCGCAACCCAGCTCGAAGGAGATCGAGCGACGCGCCAAGATGGCGCGTGAAGCGCGGTGATCGTGTGGTCTCGGCCGCCACAGGCGACTGTCCCGGCCCGCGGGTCGAGAGCAGCCTCTCGCGCCGATCAAGCCCCAGCTCGTCTCCCGCCGCCGAGATTGCGAGCGAACAAGCTGAACAGCCGCTGCCAGTGCTGCTCGGCGGAAGGCTTGTGGTAGATCCCGGCCCGCAGCGGAAACGCGAAGCCGTGCTCGGCGCCGGGATACCACTCGAGGCGGTAGTTCGTGCCGGCAGCGTCGAGCGCTGACCGGAGCTGTTCGACGATCGCCGGCGGCGCCCACTTGTCGGTCTCGGCACACGCGAAGTAGGTCTCGCATCGCACCTTGTCGAGCATGCGATGCGCCGAGTCGGGCGCATCGGTGACGAGCCTGGCACCGTAGATCGAGGCGATGCAGCGCAGCCGCTCGGGGAAGGCGGCAGCGGCCCAGATCACGAACGGGCCGCTCATGCAGTAGCCGACGGCGCCGACGCGTTGCCGGTCGGCCATCGGCTCGGCGTCGACGAAGCGCAGCATCGCTGCCGTGTCGCGCTCGACGCTGCTGCGGTCGAGCGCGTCCATGTACGTGAACATCTCGGCGAAGCCTTCGTCGGTCCGCTCGCGCAGGAAGTAGTCGCGGCTCTTGCGGTAGTAGAGGTTGGGCAGGACGACGAAGTAGCCGACCGACGCGATCCTTCGCGCCATGTCGTGCAGCTCCTCGCGCTTGCCCGGCGCGTCCATGTAGAACAGGACGACGGGGAACGGGCCGCCCTCGTCGGGATGGACGACGAAGGTGTTCATCGCACCGTCGGCGGTCGGCACATCGAGGTCGCGTTCGATCATGTCATTGCTCCAGAACGAGGCAAGGGCTGCGACGGCCAGCGGTCGCATGCAGTCACCGGCACGCGCGTTCCCCAGAGATCGAGCGTCAATGCCGCCGGGGCCGCGGCGAGCGACGCCAGATCCGCGCCGCGAACATACGCCAGGGCGAGGCAGCGGCCTGCCGCCGCGCTCCAGCCGGCCGAGGTGATTTCGCCGAGCGGGCGGTCGCCGAGCAGCAGCGTTTCGCCGCCCCATACGTACGCGTCGGCGTCGTCGACGACGACCGTCACCAGCGTCCTCGCGAGCGGCGAGGCGCGCAGCCGGTGCAGGGCGGCCTTGCCGACGAAGTCGTCACGCTTGTCGAGCTTGACGGCGAACATCGCTCCCGCCTCGAGCGGCGTGTCGTCCGGGCCGAGCTCGGCGCCCCAGGCGCGCCGACCGGCCTCGATCCGCAGCGCGTCGAGCGCGTAGTAGCCGGCGTCGGCGAGGCCGTCGCCGTCGAGGCCTTCGGCCGCTTCGTCGAGGCCTTCGGCCGCTTCGTGTAGCGCGAGGTAGACGTGGCGCGCCATCTCGATCGGCACGTAGAGCTCGTAGCCGGGGCCGCCGACGTAGCTCATCCTCGCCGCGCGGACGCGCGCGAAGCCGAGGTCGATCTCGCGCGTCGTCGCGAACTTGAGCTGCTCGGGGCCGAGCTCGTCGTAGGTTGTCGGTGCGCCGACGCGGCCGAGCAGCGTGCGCGCGTTCGGCCCCATCAGCGAGAGCACGCTCGTCATGGCGCTGACGTCGGTCGCCGTCGCCATCTCGTTCGCTCCGCTCTGGCGAGCGATCCAGTCGAGGTCGCGCGGCGCCTGCGCCGATCCGGTGACGATCAGGAAGCGGTCGGGGCCGAGGCGGGTGACGGTGACGTCGCTCTCGTAGCCGCCGCGCTCGTTGAGCATCGGCGTGTAGACCATGCGGCCGGGGGCGACGTCCATCTCGTTCGCGCACAGCCGTTGCAGCAGCGCCAGCGCGTCGCGGCCTTGCAGCAGGATCTTGCCGAACGACGTCTGGTCGTAGAGCGCGACCGCGCGTCGCGTCGCGTGCTGCTCGCGGACGACGTCGGCGAGCCAGCCGGGCTTGCCGAGCATGTGGGTGTAAGGCGGCGCATCGCGATCGGCAGCCACGCGCAGGTAGTTCGCGCGCTCCCAGCCGTTCTTCGCGCCGAAGACCGCTCCCTTGGCGGCGAGCAGGTCGTACAGCGGACTCGTGCGCAGCGGCCGCGCCGTCGCCAGCTCCTGGCGTGGCCAGCGCATCGCGTAGTGCAGGCCGAGCGTTTCGCCGGTGCGCTCGATGAGCGCCTTTTTGTTGGCAGCGTGGGCGCCGAAGCGCCGTAGGTCGACGTCGGCGAGATCGCTTTGCGCGCTGCCGGCGACGATCCACTCGGCGAGCAGCCGGCCGGCGCCACCCGAGTTGGCGATTCCCGCCGAGTTGAAGCCGGCGGCGACGAAGAAATTGCGCAGCTCGGGCGCGTCGCCGAGGAGGAAGTTGCCGTCCGGCGTGAAGCTCTCGGGGCCGTTCAGCAGCATCTTGACCTTCGCCGTCTCGAGGCACGGCGTGCGGTGGAGCGCCGCCGTCATCAACGGTTCGAACTGTTCCCAGTCCTCGTCGAGCAGCTGGAACTGGAACGTCGACGGGATCGGGTCGACCCGCCACGGCTTGGCCGCGAGCTCGAAGCCGCCCATCAGCAGGCCGCCGACCTCCTCCTTGTAGTAGATGCAGCCGTCGGGGTCGCGCAGCACCGGCAGCATCGGGTGGACGCCGTCGATCCGGTCGGTGACGATATAGAAGTGCTCGGCCGACCAGAGCGGCACGTTGACGCCGGCGAGAGCGCCGAGCTGGCGCGCCCACTGGCCGGCGCAGTTGACGACGATCTCGCAGGCGATCTCGGTCTCGCCGCCGCCGTGGCGGACGCGCAGGCCAGTGACCGTCGGGACCGGCGTCTTCGCGTCGTGGCGGAACGAGACCACCTCGGCGTCTTCGACGATGCGCACCCGGCGCATGCGCGCGCCCTTCGCGAGCGACATCGTCAGGTCGGCGGGATTGGCCTTGCCGTCGCCCGGCAGCCAGATGGCGCCCGCGAGGTCGCCGGTGAAGAGCGGTGGGAAGAGGGCGCCCGCCTCGGCAGCGCCGATCTC
>DASXIP010000335.1:0-4409 GCA_036497875.1 Caldimonas sp. | reverse complement strand
GTCGATCAGCCGCTTGGCGACGTCCTCGGCGCTGATGCCCTGTGCCCCGCTCGCGCCGCCGGTCGAGTCCTTCAGCGGCCGCAAGTCGAGGATGCATTCGTGGGCGACGCCGCCGCCGCGGATGCCCGCTACGTTGCCGCTGTAGTGCAGCTCGTAGTGATCCGAGAGGCGGGCGGCGACGTAGTTGGCGTTGAGGATCGCGGTCTCGGTCGCGGCCCGCAGTCCTTCGGCGCCCATCATGCGGATGTACATCCAGCTGATCGGCAGCACGCCGGCGTTGCCGAGCGGCGCCGCCGACACGGCGCCGACGCCGCCCGCGTTCGCAGCCGTGTCACCACCACTCGCGTGGCCGGGCAGGAACGGGACCAGGTCGGCGACGACGCAGACCGGGCCGACGCCGGGGCCGCCGCCGCCGTGCGGAATGCAGAAAGTCTTGTGCAGGTTCAGGTGGCTGACGTCGCCGCCGAACTCGCCCGGCGCGGCGACGCCGACCAGCGCATTCATGTTGGCGCCGTCGACATAGACGCGTCAACCATGGCGATGGACGATCGCGCACAGCTCGCGCACGCGCGCTTCGAACACGCCGTAGGTCGACGGGTAGGTGATCATCACGCACGCCAGCCGCTCGGCGTGCTGCTTGCACTTCGCCTCGAGGTCGGCGAGATCGACGTTGCCGTCGGCGTCGCACTTCGTGACGACGACTTGCAGCCCGGCCATCTGCGCGCTCGCCGGGTTGGTGCCGTGCGCCGACTCGGGGATCAGGCAGATCGTCCGTGCGGCGTCGCCGCGCGACGCGTGCCAGGCGCGGATCGCCAGGAGGCCCGCGTACTCGCCTTGCGAGCCGGCGTTTGGCTGCAGGCTGATGCCAGCATAGCCGGTCGCTTCGCCGAGCCACGCTTCGAGCTGGCGCCGCAGCGTGTCGTAGCCGGCCCGCTGGTCGGCCGGCGCGAACGGGTGGATGTTCGCGAACTCGGGCCAGCTGATCGGCATCATCTCGCTGGTCGCGTTCAGCTTCATCGTGCACGAGCCGAGGGGGATCATCGAGCGGTCGAGCGCGAGGTCCTTGTCGGCGAGGCGGCGCAGGTAGCGAAGCATCTCCGTCTCGCCGTGGTGGCGATTGAAGATCGGGTGGGTGAGGAAGGGCGACGTCCGCCGGAGCTGTTCGGGGATCAGCGGCGCGACGCCGCGCTCGAAGGCGGCGATGTCGGGCAGCGCCTGGCCGTCCTTCGCAAACACGCGCCAGAGGGCGACGATGTCGTCGCGCGTCGTCGTCTCGTCGAGGGCGATGCCGAGCATCGTGTCGCCCCATTCGGGATAGCGGCGCAGGTTCATTCCGGCATCGACCGCGCGGCGCGCGAGCTCCGCGGTTGCCGTGCCGGTGTCGATCGTCAAGGTGTCGAACGCGGTCTCGCCGCGCACGATGCGGCCGAGCCGGCGCAAGCCCTCGGCGAGCACCGCGGTGTAGGCGGCGACGCGTTCGGCGATTCGCTTCAGGCCGGCCGGGCCGTGGTAGACCGCGTACATGCTCGCGACGACCGCCGGCAGGACCTGCGCGGTGCAGATGTTCGACGTCGCGCGCTCGCGCCGGATGTGCTGCTCGCGCGTCTGCAGCGCGAGCCGGTACGCGGTGTCGCCATGGGCATCGACGCTGACGCCGACCAGCCGTCCCGGCAGGCCGCGCTTGTAGTCGTCGCGGCACGCGAGGTAGCCAGCGTGCGGGCCGCCGCAGCCCATCGGCATTCCGAACCGCTGCGTCGTGCCGCAGGCGATGTCGGCGCCGAGCTCGCCCGGCGGCGTGACGAGCGTCAGCGCGAGCAGGTCGGCGGCGACGATGAACGCCGCGCCGTGGGCGTGGATGCGCGGCGCGTCGGCGCGCAGGTCGTGCAGCGCGCCGCTCGTCGCCGGCCATTGCGCAAGGACGGCGAAGTAGTCGCCGCCGTCGAGCAGTGTCTCCCACTCCTCGGCCGAGTTGGCGAGGACGACGTGCAGGCCGAGCGGCTCGGCGCGCGTTCGCAGGACCTCGATCGTCTGCGGATGGGCGTCGCCGGCGACGACGATGGTGTCGCTCTTGCACTTGACGCTGCGCCGCGCGAGCGTCATCGCCTCGGCGGCTGCGGTCGCCTCGTCGAGCATCGACGCGTTGGCGATCGCCATCCCGGTCAGATCGCAGACCATGGTCTGGAAGTTGACGAGCGCCTCGAGCCGGCCTTGCGAGATCTCCGCCTGGTACGGCGTGTAGGCGGTGTACCAGGCCGGGCTTTCGAGGACGTTGCGCTGGATGACGCCGGGCGTGTGCGTGCCGTGGTAGCCCTGGCCGATGAAGCTCTTCAGGACGCGGTTTTGCGCTGCGATCGTGCGCAGCTCGGCGAGTGCCTCGGCTTCGCCGGCGGGCGATGGCAAGCGCATCGGCACCGGCCGTGCGATCGACGCCGGAACGAGCTGCTCGATCAGGGCGCGGCGCGAGGCAGCGCCGATCACCGACAGCATGTGCGCTTCGTCAGCAGCGTCGACGCCGATGTGGCGGGGGATGAACTCGCCACCGGGCTCGAGCTCGGCGAGCGGCTTCAGGGTAGACATGAGCATCAGAATCCTCGCGCTCGGCCTCAGGAGTTCTTGACCAGTACGTCGTACGCGGCGCGGTCCATCAGCGCCGCGGTCTCGGCGGGATCGCTGAGGCGGATCCTGAAGAACCAGCCGGCCGCCTGCGGATCGCTGTTGGCGAGCGACGGGTCAGCACGCAGCGCCTCGTTGACCTCGACGACCTCGCCGCCGGCGGGCATGTAGAGATCGGCGGCGGCCTTCACCGACTCGACGACGCCGGTGACCTCGCCCTTCTTGAACGTCGCGCCGACGGCCGGCAGGTCGACGAAGACGACGTCGCCGAGCGCGTCTTGCGCATGCGTCGTGATGCCGACGGTCGCGGTCGCGCCGTCGCCGGTATCGATCCACTCATGGTCGGGGGTGAAGAAGACGGGCATGGCGGTTCCTCTCGGTCGGGGTTCGAAGCTGGGGGTGCGGTCGTCAGCCGCGGAAGTAGCGGTGGGGCGCGAACGGCAGCACGGCGACCTGCATCGGCTGGCGCTTGCCGCGCAGGTCGGCGTGGAGCAGGTAGCCCGCGGTCGCGAGAGCGGTCGGAACGTAGGCCAGCGCGATCGGCTTGCCGACCGTCGGCCCGACCGTGCCGCTGGTGACGCGGCCGATCGTCACGCCGGCGTCGTCGACGATCGGCGCGGCTTCGCGCACCGGCGCGCGCTCGAGGCCGAGCAGGCCGACGCGCTTCCTCTCGGGGCCGTGGGCGAGCTGACGCGCGATCGTCGCCGCGCCCGGATAGCGGCCGGCGCGCTCGCCTCCTGGCCGGCGCACTTTCTGAATCGCCCACGCTAGCGCAGCTTCGATCGGCGTCGTCGTCGTGTCGATGTCGTGGCCGTAGAGGCACAGGCCCGCCTCGAGGCGCAAGGTATCGCGCGCGCCGAGGCCGGCAGGCGCGACCTCGGGCTCGGCGAGCAGGACGCGCGCGAGCGCTTCGGCCTGATCGCCGGCGACCGAAATCTCGAAGCCGTCCTCGCCGGTGTAGCCCGAGCGCGTCGCGAAGACGTCGATGCCGGCGATCTTCGCGGCGGCGCCGCTCATGAAGGTGAGCATCGCGAGCGCTGGCGCAAGGCGCGCGATCACGCGTCCGGCGGCTGGCCCTTGCAGCGCGAGTAAGGCCCGATCGGGCATCGGCTCGATGCCGCAGCGGTTCGCGATCGTGGCGCGCAGATGAGCGATGTCGGTCGCCTTGCAGCCGGCGTTGACGACGAGGAAGAGATGGTCGGCGCGGCGCGTCACCATCAGGTCGTCGAGGATGCCGCCGGCGTCGTTGGTGAAGAGCGCGTAGCGCTGCTTGCCTTCGGCGAGGCCGACGACGTCGACCGGCACCAGCGTCTCGAGCGCCGCCGCCGCGTCGGCGCCGACGAGGCGCAGCTGCCCCATGTGCGAGACGTCGAACAGCACCGCCGCCGCGCGGCAATGGCGGTGCTCGGCGAGGATTCCGCTCGGGTACGAGACCGGCATGTCGTAGCCGGCGAACGCGACCATCCGCGCGCCGAGCGCGACGTGCAGCGCGTGCAAGGGCGTGCGCTGCAACGCCTGCGATGGATTCGGATCGGACATCGGCCAGCTCCGGAGCACATTCGTTGCCGCCGGGCTCGCGCCCCGCGGGATGACTGGCCCTGCTGTCCGCTCTACCTGAGAGATTGGCGGCGCCGCGAACGACGCTGCTTGCCCCTTCGGTGGGCCCGCTCGCGACGGGCCTCTCTCCAGCGAGGACGCCTGCATGCAGGCGTTTGCCAGTCCCTGTTGCCTGAGCGTTCGACCGGGTGGTCTGCGCCTTCGGCGGCCGCGCGCGAACGAGGCTCTCTCCTGGCGCA
>DASXIP010000334.1:0-2416 GCA_036497875.1 Caldimonas sp. | reverse complement strand
GATGGCCGACGTCGCCGCCGCGGTGACGACCATCGGCGTCTTGCTCTGCGTCGCAATCGGCGCCGTCGCGAACGCGCATGGCGTGATGCCGAAGCCGGCCAGGACGTCCACCTTGTCGTTGACGACCATCTCCTGCGCGATGCGCTTGGTGACGTCGGGAACGGCGCCGTCGTCCTTGACGATCAGCTCGATCTTGCGGCCGGCCACCGTCGAGCCGTTCTGCGCCATGTAGAGCTTGATCGCCGCCTCGATCTGCTTGCCGGTCGACGCCGACTGGCCGGTCATGGGCAGGATGAAGCCGATCTTGAACGGCTCGCTGCCTTGCCCGAGCACGACGCCGGGCAGCGCCGCGGCGACGAGCGTGGTCAGGGAGATGCCAAGGGCGAAGCGGCGGCGCATTGATCGGTCCTTCTGGAGTGGATGCGGCGATTGTCCCGGCCGTGTGCGAGCGGCCGCAATGCGGGCATTCGCCAACGGCGACGCCCGGTCCCTATCATGGCCCGTCTGCCTCGAGGGGCGGCATTGCCAGCAGAGACACGCCCATGACCACACGCACCCAACCCCCTTTTCGCGCCGACCACGTCGGCAGCTTCCTGCGTCCGAAGCGCCTGCTCGAGGCCCGCGACCGGCGCGCCGCCGGCGAGATCACGGCGGCGGCGCTGCGCGCCGTCGAGGATGACGCCATCGCCGAGATCGTCCGCTTCCAGGAGGATGTCGGCCTGAAAAGCGTCACCGACGGCGAGTTCCGGCGCACGTATTTCCACATCGACTTCCTCGAGCAGCTCGGCGGCGTCAAGACCGACATCCCGGTCACGATCCGAAAGCCCGACGGCAGCGAGGAGCTGGCACCGCCGGTGATGCGCGTCACAGGCAAGGTGCGTCACGTCAAGGACATCCAGCGTGCCGACTTCGAGTACCTGAAGTCGCAGGTGAGCGCGGGCCACACGCCCAAGGTGTCGATCCCGTCACCGACGATGCTGCATTTCCGCGGCGGCCGCGCCGGCATCAGCCGCGAGCACTACCCTGACCTCGAGCCGTTCTGGCAGGACGTCGCCGACGCCTACGGCGAAGAGCTCCGCTCGCTCGCCGACGCCGGCTGCACCTACGTGCAGCTGGACGACACCAACCTCGCCTATCTCTGCGACGACAAGATGCGTGAGGCGGCGAAGGGCCGCGGCGACGACCCCGACGAGCTGCCGCACCGCTACGCCTCGTTCATCAACCGCGTCGTCGCGCGAAAGCCCGCGGGGATGACGCTCGCGGTGCACCTGTGCCGCGGCAACTTCAAGAGCACGTGGGCAGCACAGGGCGGCTACGAGCCGGTCGCCGAGGCGCTGCTGTCGGAGATGGACGTCGACGGCTACTTCCTCGAGTACGACGATGCCCGCTCGGGCGACTTCAAGCCGCTGCGCTTCCTGCCCAAAGGCAAGACCGTTGTTCTCGGCCTCGTCACGACCAAGCTCGGCCAGCTCGAATCAAAGGACGACCTGAAGCGCCGGATCGACGAGGCGGCGAGGTACGTCCCGCTCGAGCAACTCTGTCTGTCGCCGCAGTGCGGCTTCTCGAGCACCGTGCACGGCAACACGATCGCCGTCGAAGCGCAGCGCGCCAAACTGCGGCTGATCGTCGAGGTTGCCGACGAGGTCTGGGGCGGGCACTGATCCGGCGCGCCGCTCGTCAGGACTTGGGGATCCGGCTTGCCGCCGCAGCTCCCTCGATTCCCGCCGCGACACTGCGCTCGCCGCTTAGCCAGCGATAGGCAATGCCCGCGCACGCCGCGCCGGCGAGCGGCGCAAGCCAGAACGCCCAAAGTTGCGTCAGCGCCCAGCCGCCGGCGAACACCGCCGGGCCGGTACTGCGCGCCGGATTGACCGAGGTGCCGGTGACCGGGATGCTGATCAGGTGGATCAGCGTCAGCCCGAATCCGATCGCGATCGGCGCGAAGCCGCTCGGTGCGCGCTCGTCGGTCGCGCCGAGGATGACGACGAGGAACATGAACGTCATCACGAACTCGCACACCAGCGCCGCCTGCAGCGAGTAGCCGCCCAGCGAATGCTCTCCGTAGCCGTTCGAGGCAAAGCCCTTGTGAACGTCGAAGTCGGCCTTGCCCGTGGCGATGAGGTACAGCACGCCAGCGCCGGCGATCGCCCCCAGGACCTGGGCGACGACGTAGGGCAGCAGGTCGCCGGCGCGAAATCGCCCGCCGACGACGAGGCCGAGCGAGACGGCCGGGTTGAGATGGCAGCCCGAGATGTGGCCGATCGCGTACGCCATCGTCAGCACGGTGAGGCCGAAGGCGAGCGCGATGCCCGCAAAGCCGATGCCGTACAGCGGAAACGCACCCGCGAGCACGGCGCTGCCGCAGCCGCCGAGGACAAGCCAGAAGGTGCCGATGAATTCGGCGACGACGCGATGA
>DASXIP010000333.1:0-2170 GCA_036497875.1 Caldimonas sp. | reverse complement strand
GAGTCGAGCGTCTGCAATGACGCCGCTTCGACGATCACCGGCGCTTCGCTGCCTTCACTCCGCAGGGCCTGCTTGAGCATGCGCAGCGTCACCTGCGCTTCCCGCGACGTGAGCGTGGCCGGCAGCAGCAGCATCAGCTCTTGATGGCCGCGGCGGCGGCCTTGTTGCGCTCGGCCATCTTGCCGATCAGCCCGTCGATGCCGTTGGCGCCGATTTCCTGCGCGAAGCTGTTGCGGTAGTTCTCGACGAGCCAAACACCGAGCACGTTGACGTCGTAGATCTTCCAGCTGTCGCCCGCCTTCTCGAGGCGGTAGTCGAGCTGGATCGGGTCGCCCTTGCCGCGGATCTCGGTGCGCACGACGACCTCCTGGTCGCTCGGCGACGAGCGCATCGGCTTCAGCTCGACAGTCTGCTCGGCACTGACCTGCGACAGCGCGCCAGAGTAGGTGCGGACAAGCAGGAGCTTGAATTCGTCCT
Organism: Caldimonas sp.; assembly: GCA_036497875.1. GTDB lineage: Bacteria > Pseudomonadota > Gammaproteobacteria > Burkholderiales > Burkholderiaceae_C > Schlegelella_A. The sequence continues at coordinate 1,693 of DASXIP010000333.1, read as the reverse complement.
GTAGCCGTTGCTGCTGCTCGGGCGTCGCCTGGCGCCAGTAGCGGCCGACCGCGGCCGCCGTCATGCGCTTGAAGTTGACGTACGGGAGCACCTTCTGGTCGACCAGCGCGATCACCTTGTGGAGATCGCCGGCCCGGATCGTCTTGTCGGCCTTGACGGCCTCGAGAACGTCGGTCGAGACCTCCTTGATGAGCGCCTCGGGCGCTTTTGCCTGCGCCTGCGCGCCGACGGCGACGACGGAAAGGATTGCGGCCGTGAGCCAGCCGATCGTTCGCTTCATGGACATTGTTCGTTTCCTTCGAGAAATGCGAGGACGGGAGCGTTCCCGATGTTCAGGAACCCTGGTCGCGGCAGGAACCGTGCCCTGCTCGGACAACGCGCGAGGGTCGGTTGGGGTTCACAGGAACGGCCGGCTCAGCCCGGCGCAGACGCCGGCGGCGGTGGCGCGGTGGGCGGCGCCGAGGCGGCGGTTGCCGCGGCCGGCGGGGCCTCGTTGCCGGCGGCCGCCGACGCCGCGTCTTCGGGCGCTGCCGGCGTCTCCGGGACATCGCCGTCGAACACGAGGCTGCGACGCCGCTGCAGGTAGGCATCGCGAATGAACGTGTACTTGTCCAACGAAATATCGTCGATGACTCGAGTCGCGCCAAGCAGGAGCGAGCGCGTGTTGACAATCTGCAGCACGGTCAGCCCGACCTTCGTCTTCGTGCCGTTGAAGAACGCCGGCGCCGTGGCCTGCCAATCGACCGGCAGCGCGACGGCGTCGCGCACGGTCGAAGGGCCGAGGATCGGCAGCACGAGGTAGGCGCCGGCGCCGACGCCGTAGCGGCCGAGCGTCTGGCCGAAGTCCTCGTAGTGGTGGTCGAGCCCCATCTCGGAGGCGACGTCGAGAACACCGAAGAGGCCGAACAGCGTGTTCGCACCGACCCGCGTCGCGTCCTCGAAGCCGAGCTCGAACTTGCCCTGCAGGATGTTGTTGATCGCCGACCAGGCGTCGGCGAAATTGTTGAAGAAGTTGCTCACGCCGCGGCGGATCGGCTGTGGGATGACGTTGGTGTACGCCGTCGAAACGGGGATCAGGACGGCGTGGTCGACGTCCTCGTTGAAGTTGAAGACCTTGCGGTTCCACTTTTCCCACGGGTCGAGGCGCTGGCCGGGGCCGCCGCGGCCCTCGCGGATCGTCTGGCAGCCGGCGAGCGCGGCCGCGAGCGCAATCGCGACCGTCGCCGTGCGCCGCCTCAGCGCCTTCACTTCTTTGCACCTCCCGGAGCGGACGCGGCCGGAGCAGTCGTCCCGCCGGCATCGGCTGCCTTGCTGAACAGGAACTGGCTGATCAGGCTCTCGAGCACCACCGCCGATTGTGTCTGCTTGATCTCGTCCCCCGCCATCCACATCTTCTCCGATGCGCCGGGCTCGACGCCGACGTACTGGTCGCCGAGGAGTCCCGAAGTGAGGATCCGCAACGAAGAATCGTTCGGGAACTGGACATCGCGCTGGATCGCAAGCTCGACGACACCCTGGTAGAGCTTCGGATCGAGCTTGATCGACGCAACGCGGCCGACCGTGACGCCGGCGCTGCGCACCGGGGCGCGCACCTTGAGCGCCCCGATGTTGTCGAAGTACGCCTTCAGCGTGTAGGTGTCGCCGCTGCTGAAGGTGCCGAGGTTGGCCGCCTTGAGGGCGAGGAAGACCAGCC
>DASXIP010000332.1:0-7418 GCA_036497875.1 Caldimonas sp. | reverse complement strand
GAGGCTTGGCAGGTCGCCGAGAACCTGGAGGTTGCCCTGGATCACGGTGAGCAGGTTGTTGAAGTCGTGCGCGATGCCACCGGTGAGCTGACCGACGCTTTCGAGCCGCTGCGCGTGGTGGAGCGCCTCCACCGACTGGACCCGCTGCAGGCTGCTCGCGAGCAGATTGGCGAGCGACTCGAGGAAGCGCACCTCGTCGCCACCGAAGTCGCGCCGCTGGCGCGAGCGGACGACGAGCACGCCGATCGCGCGGCCGAGGTCGGAGATCGGCACCGCGAGTCCGCTCGTCAAGCCCGCTTGGAGGTAGCCGGACGGCACCGTGAAGCGGCGTTCGCTTGCGTAGTCGGGCACGACGAGCGAGCGGCCTCCGGCGAGGACGAGGCCGAGCGACGTGTCGGTCCGGTTGGGAAAGAGATCGCCGACGCGCTCGCCAGGCATCTCTCCGGAGACGCTCGCGACGCGCAGCTCGAGCCGGTCCTGTTGCAGCAGGTAGACGATCGCGACGTCGACCTCGAGCGCCTCGGCGGCGGTCACCGGAACCCGGTCGAGCAGCACCTGCGGGTCGGGCACGTCGACCGCGAGCCGCCCGACCTGCGCCAGCGTCTCGCTGTAGCGCGCGCGCTGCAGCGCCTGCTTCATGCGCGGGTAGGCGCCGATATCCCGAATCGCCGCGACGACGAGCGGGTGGCCATGGTCCTGCAGCGGGCTGAGCGCGATCTCGACGACGACCTCGCTGCCGTCCTTGCGGCGGGCGACGAGCTCGGTTTCCTTGCCCATCGGCCGCGCCCGCGGTGCCCGATCGAACGACGCGCGATACGCGGCGTGGCGCGAACGCACGGCATCGGGAACGAGATCGTCGATGGCCATGCCGACGAGCTCGTCGCCGGCATAGCCGAGCAGGGCAGCGGCCGACGGATTGGCAAGGACGATATGACCTCCGCGATCGGCGACGACGAGCGCATCGGGATAGGCGAGAAAGAGCGTGCGGTAGACGCTGTCGATGTCAGCGGGTTCGGTGTTCACGGCAGCCTCGGGAGGATTCAGGGCATGCCCCTTGGTCACGCCGAGCTGACCGGTGCAACCAGGATGTAGCCCGCGCCGCGAACCGACTTGATGATCTGCGGATCGTCGACGTCGGCCTCGAGCTTCTTGCGGAGGCGCCCGATCTGGACGTCGATCGTGCGGTCGAACGGCGCGGCCTCGCGGCCGCGGGTGTGCTCGAGCAGGAAGTCTCGCGACAGGACGCGCCCGGCGTGCTCGACGAGCGCGGTGAGCAGGCCGAACTCGCCAGCGGTGAGTGCGACTTCCTTGCCTTCGCGGTCGAGCAGCCGCCGTGCCCCGGTGTCGAGCTGCCAGCCGGCGAAGCGGTGGACGGTCCGCGCCGCCGCCACGCCGCCGACGGCCGTGTGGTTCGCGGTGCGTCGCAGCACGGCCTTGACGCGCGCCAGCAGCTCGCGAAGATCGAACGGCTTGGTGATGTAGTCGTCGGCACCGACCTCGAGGCCGACGACCTTGTCGACGGCATCGCCGCGCCCGGTCACGATGACGAGCCCGCACTGCCAGTGCTCGCGCAGCTGGCGTGCGATCGAGAAGCCGTCCTCGCCCGGCAAGCCCAGATCGAGCAGGACCAACTGCGGCGGATCGACCGGCATCAGCTGCAGCAGCGCCGCGCCGTTGTGCCGCTGCGAGACGCGAAAGCCGTGGCTTTGAAGGTAGCCGGCAAGCAGCAGCGTGATCTCTGCTTCGTCGTCGACGACGGCGATGTGGACGGGTGGGCTCAATGCGGATGCGGCGAGGGAAGAAGCCAAGACATCGTAGGGTAGCAGCACTCGTCCAGCGGCCACGCGGGCGGCCATGGCGAACTTGACGGCTGTCAATCGCGCCAGCGCCAGGCTTCGTACCATCCCTCGGAGCGCGCGGCGCTCGCTGCCTTCTCCGCACCGAATGACGCTGATCCTTCGCCAGGAAGCGCCGAGAACCCTGCTGCCACCGCCGCGAGGCTTCGCGCTCTGGCAGCTTGGATTCAGGCCGTTCTACCTGCTCGCCGCGATGTTGGCTGCCGCCTCGATCCTGGTCTGGATCGGACAACTGTACGGTGTGTTCGGCTTCGGCTACTTGCCGGGGCCGATCTGGCACGCGCACGAGATGCTGTTCGGCTTCGCGCTCGCCGTCATCGTCGGCTTCCTGTTCACCGCCGGACGCAATTGGGCGGGACGTCCGACGCCCACCGGCCGCTGGCTGGCGGCTCTGGCGGCGCTCTGGATCCTGGGACGGTGCATCGCGCTGACTCCGTTCGGCTGGGCCGGCGCGATCGCGAGCCCGGCGTTTGCGCTGGCTGCCGCGGCATCGCTGGCGGTCCCGTTCTGGGCCTCGCGCAACCGCCGCAACTACTTCTTCATCGGCTTGCTGGCAGCGCTCGGCTTGCTCGATCTCGCGATCCATCTCGCGCTGCTCGGCGCGATCGAGCTGCCGCCGTGGCTTGGCGTTCGCCTGGCGCTGGACGTCGTCCTCTTCATCATGGCGGTGATGGCCGGACGGGTGATCCCGATGTTCACGAACAACGGCGTTCCCGGAGCCGGCGCCGTGCGCCAGCCCGCGCTCGATCGACTCGCGCTCGGCTCGGTCCTCGCCCTCACCGCCTTCGATCTGGCATTTCGCTCCGACGTCGCGATCGCCGCCGTGGCGCTCGTTGCCGCGGCGCTGCACGCCGCACGCTGGCTCCTCTGGCGGCCATGGCGGACGGCGCGCAACCCACTCGTGTGGATCCTGCACGTCGCCTACGCGTGGATCCCCCTCCACCTCGCGCTGCGCGGCCTCGCCGCGCTCGGCTGGGTAGCTGACTCCGCCGCCACCCACGCGCTGACCGTCGGCGCCGTCGGCGGGCTCGTCATGGGCATGATGACGCGCACATCGCTCGGCCACACTGCCCGGCCGCTCCGCGCCGACCGCTACGACATCGCGTGCTACGCGGCGGTGTCGATCGCGGCCCTCGTCCGCGTCTTCGTTCCCATCGCGGCGCCATCGCAATCGCCGACGGCGATCGTCGGCTCAGCGCTGCTCTGGTCGTTCGCCTTCGCGCTGTTCGCGGTGCGCTACTGGCCAGTGCTCACCCGACCCCGCCTCGACGGGCTGCCGGGCTGAGCGTGGACGACGCGCTCGTCAAGGCTATCCACGTCCCGGCGGGCGATCTTGCGCTTGCGCAAGCCACATTGCGAGCAGAACCGAAGAATCGCGTGCAGCCGGCCACGGGAGGATCGCCAACCGCGTGCTGACGTGCCGGCCTGGAGCATTCATGCACATCTTGTCCCTTCGGTCCCACATTTCCCGGTTCGGACGACGCGCCGGAGCCGCCGTCTTGTTCGCTGCCTTGGCGGCGTGCAGCAACGAGAGCAACGCGCCGAGGGTGTCGTCCGCGACCGCATCGTCGCCGACGTCGGCAGCGGTCCGCGACGATCCCTACGACTCCGCGAGCATGGAGTACAAGTCGGCGCCGGCGACGCTCTCGAGCGAACGCCATACGGGAGCGTTCGCGTCGGGCGCGTCGCTCAACATGGGCGCTGCGATCGCGCCGCTCGAGCCGTCGCCGGTCAAGGAGATCCGGCTCGACACGACCCACAAGATCATCGAGCTCGCCCCGGGAGTTCTCTTCAGCGCCTGGACGTTCGGCAACAAGGTTCCGGGCCCGGTGATTCGCGCCCGCGTCGGCGACCGCATCAAGTTCAGCATGACCAACCGCTCCGACGAGCCGGCCCCGGGAATCCAGCTGACCGCAGCGCCGATGATGCACTCGATTGACTTCCACTCGGCCATGGTCTCGCCGCAGGACAAATACCGCTCGGTCGCGCCGGGGCAGACGATCTCGTTCGAGTTCACGCTCAACTATCCCGGTGTGTTCATGTACCACTGCGGGACGCCGATGGTGCTCGAGCACATCGCGTCGGGCATGTACGGGATGATGATCGTCGAGCCGCGCGGTGGCTATCCGACCAAGGTCGATCGCGAGTACGCGGTCGTGCAGAGCGAGTTCTATACCAAGCTCGATCCGGAGAAGCGAAAGGTCGACGGCCAGCCGCTCTACGTCCTCGACGGCGACCGCGTCCGCGCCAAGGCGCCGACCTACACCGTCTTCAACGGCCGCTACAACGGCATGGTCGAGTCGCCGATTGCGGCCAAGCCCGGCGAACGGGTGCGGCTGTTCGTCATGAACGTCGGGCCGTCGAACACGTCGAGCTTTCACGTCGTCGGGACGATCTTCGATCGCGTCTGGATCGACGGCAACCCCGACAACCAGTTTCGCGGCATGCAGACCGTGTTGCTCGGATCCTCGAGCGGAGCAATCGTCGAGTTCATGATCCCGGAGGCGGGCAACTACGTCATGGTCGACCACCACTTCGCGAACGCGTCGCAAGGCGCGATCGGGATCGTCGCCGCCGGCGGCTCGGGGGCCGATCCGGAGCACCACAACATCCCCGCGACCGCGGCGCCGACCGACGCCAACGCGGTCAAGGGCAAGCTCGCCTTCGAATCGAAGTGCCTGGCCTGCCACTCGATTGCAGGCGGCGACAAGCTCGGGCCCGACCTCTACGGCGTGAGCAAACGTCGCGACGACGCATGGATCACGCGCTGGCTGAAGTCGCCCGAGCAGATGCTGCAAGCCGATGCGGCGGCGAAGTCGTTGCTCGACAAGTACAAGATCCCGATGCCGAACCAGGGCCTGTCGGAGGACGAGATCAAGCAGTACGTGTCGTACTTCAAGTGGGCCGATCAGAACCTGCAGCCGAAGGGCAACACGCAACCGCAGCCGGCGGCGCCGGGAACGTCGCTGCCGCCGTCGCAGACGAAGTCGGCGACGCCGATGCCAGGCTCGACTACCGGAGCCAAGCAGTGAGCCGCGTCGGCCCCACCCTCGCCTTGCTCATCGCGATCGCCGCCACGCCCGCACACGCGTGCGGCGCCTGCGACGAGGACAAGATCGCGGCCACCTACGACCACGGCATTGTCACGCGCGCAGCCGCGCGAAGACAGGTGATGGTGTTCTGCGACGTGCAAGGTGCTGCGCTCGACGCGGCCCGACTGCGGCGCATCGCCGAGCGAACCAGCGGCGTCGACCCGACGAGCCTGCGAACCTCGGCGCAACCGGCGACGCTGTCGTTCGCCGTCGATCCGCGCAAGCGTTCCGCGCAGAGTGCCGCGACCGCGCTGCAACGCGCCGCTCCGGCCGGCACCCGGATCACGATCGTCCGTATCCTTGCGAACGGCTGAGCGCTTCCGATCGATCACTTCGTTGTCCGCGGAGCGGCGTCGCCGTCGGCGACGCCGGAGTGCGCTTGCGCTGCATCAACGGGCTGCCTCGTCTCCCGCACTAGAGTTGCCTGTGATATCGACTGAGGAGCACTCATGTACCGCCGTATCCTGGTTCCGATCGACTGCGGTCCCTTGGCAAACCGCGCCCTCGACGCCGCCATCGACATCGCCCGCCTGAGCGGCGCTGCGATCCGCGTCCTCCACGTCCTCGACGACTTGGTGTTCGCGACCGGTTTCGAGATGGGCGCCACCTACGCGCATGACGTACTGCCGCGCCTGAAGCGCGACGCCGAGCGTTGTCTCGCCAAGGCACAAGGCCGCGTCGCGGCTGCCGGCATCGCAGTCGACTCCGTGCTGGTCGAGTGCTTCGCGCGCCGGACGTCGGATCTCATTCTCGAGGCGGCCAAGGAGTGGCCGGCGGACCTGATCGCGCTCGGCACCCATGGCCGCCGCGGCGTGACCCGCCTGCTCCTGGGCAGCGACGCCGAGCAGGTGCTTCGCGCGGCAAGCGTGCCGGTGCTGCTCGTGCGCAACTGCGCCACCGACGACGACGAGCCCGTGCAGCGAGAGACTGCCGAGACTGCCACCGTCCGGCCGAGCGCCACCGCGGAGGTCTGAGCGACGCAGCACGCGCACGTCCCGACACCTCGGACGGCATCGGGCGCGCAGCCGGACGAGGCGACGTGCAGCGAGCGACTCCCGATGCGCTGACCGCACCGGCTCAACGGCGCCGTGCCGACCGTACGCCCGGCACGCGCCGCACCTGCGTCAGCGCTGTGGCGAGCTTGTCGGCGTCGGCGACCTCGACCGTGAACGTCATGTAGGCCGTCTCGCTGCCGCCGTCGCGGACCGATTGCGAGCGCACGCCGATGACGTTGATCTTCTCCTTCGCGAGCACCTCGGAGACGTCGCGCAGCAAGCCCGGGCGATCGTTCGCCTCGACGCTGACGTCGACCGGATAGAGCGCCGGGCGTGCGTGGTCCGGCGCACCCCAGGCGACGTCGATGACGCGCTCGGCCGAGCGCCCGGCGAGTTCGCGCAGGTTGCTGCAGCCGACGCGATGCACGGCGACCCCCTTGCCGCGCGTGACATAGCCGGCGACCCGGTCGGGCGGGGCCGGCCGGCAGCAACGCGCCAGCGTCGTCAGGAGCGAGCCGACGCCGACGACGAGGACGCCACCACCGCCCGGGGCGTGCGCAGGCCGGAGCGTCACGTCGTCGGCATCGCTCTTCGGCGCCGGCGCGGGCCGCAGCAGTGCCTCGATGCTCCGGAGCGACAGCTCGTCCTTGCCGACGACCTCGAACAGCGCGTCGGCATCGCGCAGGCCGAGCCGCGCCGCGAGGTCGGCGTGCTTGAGCGCGGTCTTGCCCTCGCGCTGCAAGAGCTTCTCGACCGCCTCGCGGCCACGCGCGATCGTTGACGCCTGGGTCTGGGCGTTGAACCAGGCGCGCACCTTGGCCTTCGAGCGCGCGCTCTGCAGATAGCCGAGCTCGGCGTTGAGCCAGTCGAGCGATGGGCCGCCACTCTTGGCGGCGATCACCTCGACGACCTGGCCGCTCTTGAGCGCGGTGTTGAGCGGGACGATCGCACCATCGACCTTGGCACCGCGACAACGGTGGCCAAGCTGGGTGTGCACCGCGTAGGCGAAGTCGATCGGCGTCGCCCCCGCGGTGAGCTCGACCAGCGCGGCCTGCGGCGTGAAGACGTAGATGCGATCGTCGAAGCGGACACCCGGCGCCGCGCCGTCGTCGGCCGAGCCCGGACCGCCGTCGCCGGCAAGATCGCGCTGCCACGCCAGCAGCTGGCGCAGCACGACCAGGCGCGCCTGGGCGACCTTGGCCTCGAACGAACCTCCGGCCGCGACTGCAGCGCGCGCGGCATCGGCTTCCTTGTAGGCCCAGTGCGCCGACAGCCCGACCTCGGCGTGCTCGTGCATCTCGCCGGTGCGGATCTGGATCTCGACCGCGCTGCCGTCGTCGGCCTCGACCACGGTGTGCAGCGACCGGTAGCCGTTCGCCTTCGGTCGCGCGATGTAGTCGTCGAGCTCGCCGGCGATCGCGCGGAAGCGCTCGTGGACGCGGCCGAGGACCGCGTAGCAGTCGGCGACGTCGGCG
>DASXIP010000331.1:0-2413 GCA_036497875.1 Caldimonas sp. | reverse complement strand
CGCGCGTCGACCTGCCGGCGACGCTGCGCTCGAACCCGACCTACCGCAAGGTCAACCCGTCGGCGGCGCCGGTGATCATCCTCGCCCTCACCTCGGCGACGCTGACGCCGGGGCAGATCTACGACGCCGTCTCGAACACCGTCAGCCAGCGGATCGCCCAGGTCGCCGGCGTCGGCGACGTCGAGATCGGCGGCAGCACGCTGCCGGCGGTGCGGGTCGAGTTGTTGCCGTTCGCGCTCAACAAATACGGCATCAGTGCCGACGACGTCCGCGCCGCGATCCAGGCGAGCAATGCGAACCGGCCCAAGGGAGCGATCGAGGACGGCGAGCGCCAGCTGCAGATCTACACCCAGACGCCGGCGCGGCGCGCCGCCGACTACGCGCCGATGGTTGTCGCCTGGCGCAACGATGCGGCGGTGCGCCTCGACAACGTCGCCGAGGTGACCGACGGCGTCGAGAACACGCGCACGCTCGGCCTCTTCAACGGCCGCCCGGCGGTGATCGTTCTCGTCACGCCGCAGCCAGGAGCGAACGTGATCGAGACGGTCGACGGCGTCCGCGCGGTGCTGCCCGAGCTGCGCGCGCAACTGCCCGCCCAGATCGCGCTCGACGTCGCCATCGACCGCACGAATTCGATCCGCGCCTCGCTGCGCGAGATCGAGCTCACGCTCGTGATCTCGCTCATCCTCGTCGTCATCGTCGTCAGCGCGTTCCTGCGCAGCCTCCGGGCGACGGCGATCCCGGCGGCGGCGACGATCGTCTCGCTGCTCGGCACCTTCGGCGTCATGGTGTTGCTCGGCTTCTCGCTCAACAACCTGAGCCTGATGGCGATCACGGTGGCGACCGGCTTCGTCGTCGACGACGCCATCGTCGTCCTCGAGAACACCGCCCGCCACATCGAGGCCGGCATGAGCCGCATGCAGGCGGCGCTGCTCGGCGCCCGCGAGGTCGGCTTCACGGTGCTCTCGATCAGCATCTCGCTGGTCGCGGTGTTCATCCCGCTCCTCTTCATGCAGGGCCAGGTCGGGCGGCTGTTTCGCGAGTTCGCCGTCACGCTCTCGGTGGCGGTGCTGATCTCGCTCGTCATCTCGCTGACGACGACGCCGATGATGTGCGCCTGGCTGCTGCCGCGCGGCGGCGCCGACGCCAGGCCGCCGGGGCGGATCGCCCGCCTGGCCGAGCGCGGCTTCCAGCGCATCCTGCGCTGGTACGCGGCGAGCCTCGACTGGGCGATCGCGAGCGTCGGCACGGTCCTCGTCATCCTGGTCGCCGTGATCGGCCTCAACGTCTATCTTTTCAGCGTTGCGCCGAAGGGCTACTTCCCGCAGCAGGACACCGGCCAGCTGCAAGGTGGCCTGCGTGCCGACCAGAGCATCTCGTCGCAGGCGATGGGCGAGAAGCTCCGCCAGGTCGCCACCATCATCGGCCGCGACCCTGCGGTCGAGACGGTCGTCGGCTTCACCGGCGGCAGCCGCGCCGGCGGCGGCTTCATGTTCGTCAACCTGAAGCCACCGTCCCAGCGCAACGACAGCGGGCTGACGGTGATCGGGCGCCTCAGGCCGCAGCTCGTCCAGGTCACCGGGCTGCAGATCTTTCTCAGCCCGGTGCAGGACGTTCGCGCCGGCGGCCGGCAGGCCAACTCGACCTACCAGTACACGCTGCAGAGCGACAACCTCGACGATCTGCGCCGCTGGGCCGGCCGTCTCGCCGACGCGATGAAGGCCGAGCCGGTGCTGACCGACGTCGACACCGACCAGCAGGACAACGGCGTCGAGACGCTGGTCGATGTCGATCGCACCAGCGCGTCGCGGCTCGGCCTGACGTCGGCGGCGATCGATTCGGCGCTCTACAACGCGTTCGGCCAACGCCAAGTGGCGACGATCTACGACGAGCTCAACCAGTACCACGTCATCATGGAATGGGCGCCGAGCTACGCGCAGGGCCCGAATGCGCTTGCCGACGTCTACGTTCCGGCGCTGGCAAACGCGGTCGCGGCGGGCACGACCACGGCTACGGCCGTCGCGAGCAGGGCGCCATCGGCGACGCCGGCAACGGCCACCGCCGCCGGACCGGCGGCATCGGCGACGACCGCCGCGGCGACGGCGCCCACGTTGCCGGCCGTCAGCGCCAACCCCGGCTCGCGCGACGCGTCGACCGGCAACCCGCTCGCCAACACCGTCACGCCGCTGGTGCCGCTGGCCGCGGTCGCGCGCTTTCGCGAGCGCGCGACGCCGACCGCGATCAATCATCAGGATACCGAGCTCGCGACGACGGTCTCGTTCAACCTCGCCGACGGCCAGACGCTCGCCGACGCCGGCCGCGCAATCCACGACGCCGAGGCCGCGATCGGCATGCCGACCAATGTGCGCGGCTCGTTCCAGGGCACGGCGCTCGCCGCGCAGCAGTCTCAAGG
>DASXIP010000330.1:0-2596 GCA_036497875.1 Caldimonas sp. | reverse complement strand
GGAACCAGCGTGACGAGACCAAAGAGACCGCCCATTGGACGACTGAGCAGGGCCATGGCGAAACCGCCGCCAACTACAAAGGCTATGAACCACCAGTACTCAGATCTGGATGCTTCGCCTTGAAAGTCCGCGAACTTTGCGAAGCAAGTACGGATCGACTGTTCGAACGTCATATTGCTCTCACTGGTTGCAAAGCTCTACCGAGGCATGGATGGTGTTGTCTCAACTTGATATCGAGGACATGGCGTGTCGAGTCTATCGATGAAACTGGACCGAGCCAACAACGGACCAACGCCCGGCAGGAGCGCGCCGCGACTCGCGATGGGCACCGCCGCATCTCGCGAGAGTGGACGCAGTGAATCCGGGTGACGTTCGACAGGCCCCAGCTCGGTGCGTCGCGCCTTGCGCGCTCGGTTGCTTTCAGTCGCTCGAAGTCGTCACCGTATGATGGCCCGCATGGCCGCGCCGACGGGGATGAAGAAGGGATTGACGTCGTACGGCGACGCCGACTTCTCGCTCTTCCTGCGCAAGGCCTTCGTCAAGGCGATGGGTCTGTCTGACGACGCGCTCGTGCGGCCGATCGTCGGCATCGCCAACACCTTCAGCGACTACAACGCCTGCCACGGCAACGTGCCGCAACTGGTCGCCGCGATCAAGCGCGGCGTCATGCTCGCCGGGGGCCTGCCGATGGAGTTCCCGACGATCTCGATCCACGAGTCGTTCGCGTACCCGACGAGCATGTTCCTGCGCAATCTCATGGCGATGGACACCGAGGAGATGATCCGCGCCCAGCCGATGGACGCCGTGGTCCTGATCGGCGGCTGCGACAAGACGATTCCGGCGCAGATGATGGCGGCGGCGTCGGCCGAGCTGCCGGCGATCGTCGTCCCGGTCGGGCCGATGCTGGTCGGCCACCACCGTGGCGAGACGCTCGGCGCGTGCACCGACTGCCGGCGCCTCTGGAGCGATTTCCGCGGCGGTCGCATCGACGCCGCCGAGATCGAGGCGGTCAATTCGCGCCTGGCGCCGACGCCGGGAACGTGCATGGTGATGGGAACGGCGAGCACGATGGCGTGCATCGTCGAGACAATGGGGCTGGCGCTGCCGACCGCGGCGTCGATCCCGGCGACGCACGCCGATCGCCTCCGCTCGGCCGAGGCGAGCGGCAAGGAAGCGGTGGCGATGGCAGGGCGCGGCGGCCTCGCTCCGCGCGAGGTCATGACGCGCTCGTCGTTTCGCAACGCGCTCGTCGTGCTGCAGGCGATCGGCGGCTCGACCAACGCCCTGATCCACCTCACCGCCGCGGCCGGACGGCTCGGCATCGCGATCGATCTCGACGAGGTCGACGCGCTCGGCCGAGAGGTGCCCGTGCTGGCCGACCTCAAGCCGTCCGGCCGTCACTACATGGAGCACTTCCATTGGGCCGGCGGCGTGCCGCGCTTGCTGCACGAACTGCGCGACCTGCTCGACCTCGACGCGAAGAACGTCGCTGGAATCTCGCTCGGCGAGCTGATCGCGCAAGTCGACGCGCGCGACGTGCAGGACGTGATCCGGCCGCGCAGCGATCCCGTCAGCGCCGGCGGCAGCATGGCCGTGCTGCGCGGCAACCTCGCGCCGCGGGGCGCGATCGTCAAGCAGTCGGCGGCGACGCCGCGCCTCCTCCAGCACACCGGCCGCGCGGTCGTGTTCGACTCGCTCGACGATCTCGCCGCACGCATCGATTCGCCCGACCTCGACGTGACTGCAGACGATGTCCTCGTGCTCCGCAACGCCGGCCCGGTCGGCGCGCCGGGGATGCCCGAGGCGGGTTACCTGCCGATCCCGAAGAAGCTCGCGACCCAGGGCGTCAAGGACATGGTGCGAATCTCGGATGCGCGCATGAGCGGCACCGCGTTCGGCGCCATCGTCCTCCACGTCACTCCCGAGGCGGCGCTCGGCGGCCCGCTCGCGCTCGTGCGCGACGGCGACCAGATCCGGCTCGACGTCGCCGGCCGGCGGATCGATGTACTCCTCGACGACGCCGAGCTCGGCCGCCGCCGGGCAGCATTCGACGCCAGTGGCGCGCGCGGCGCAGCGCCGGCGCCGGAGCGCGGCTACGCGGCGCTCTTTCATCGCTCGGTGCTGCAGGCCGACGAAGGCTGCGACTTCGACTTCCTCGTTCCCGGGCGTTCGCGCCGCGTGCCGTGAACGCCCGCTCCGTGACGCGACGCATGCCGACCGAACGTACTGCCGACGCCCGGACGCACCCGCGTGGCGTCATCGCCGCGACCGCGACGCCGGTCGATGCCGATTTCCATCCCGACCTCGGCCGCCTCGTGCGCCATTGCCGTGCACTCCTCGACGGCGGCTGCGACGCGATCAACCTGCTCGGCACGACCGGCGAGGCGACCGCGTTCAGCGTCGAGCAGCGTCTTGCGGTCATGCGCGCGATCGCGGCAGACGGGCTGCCGCTCGTGCGCTTCATGGTCGGCACCGGCGTCCCCGCGCTCGACGACACGGTGCGCCTGACGCGCGCTGCCTGCGAGCTCGGCTTCGCCGGCGCGCTCGTCCTGCCACCGTTCTACTACCCCGATGTCAGCGACGACGGCCTCGTCGC
>DASXIP010000329.1:0-15113 GCA_036497875.1 Caldimonas sp. | reverse complement strand
GCAGTCGAACAATGCATCGAGGTTCTTGCCGAAATGCGCCGGGAAGGTGAAAGACTCGGCGATGCCGTCGAGCACGTCCTGTTTGGATTGCGCTGCAGTCAAATTCGCGTAGAGGAAGTGCTGGTCGGCGTGGCGCGCCGCCTGCATCAGGTCGTCGACGCGGTAGGCCCGGATCGACTGGACGATGTTCGGACGGACTGTCTGCAAGAGCATGTCGCGTTCCTCCTGTTCAAGAAAAATAGCTGCAACGGCTGCGCTCATGGCGTCATTTGGCGAAAACTCGCATAGTTGTCAGCGGTGTAGTAGCACGCAAGGGGTGCCCGCGGGTCGGGTCCGCCGCAGACGATGCGCCTGCCGCCGCGGTCGTGCGCGCCCGGGGTGGGCACGGTGTACTCGCGGTAGTAGCCGCGCCACTGGGCCGGGAGCAAGTGCTCGCGGTTGGCGAAGACAATGCCATCTTTCGGAAAGGCGAACGGCCCACCCTGGTGGATCGCTCGCTCGATCGCCTGCGCCTCTGGCGGAAGCGAGGCAACGGAAACAGTCACGACGGTCGGCACGGGCTCGCGAGCGAGCACTGCTACCGCCCCAATCGACAGCAACCCTGCGACGCCGACGCCCGCTCCCCACCGGAGCAGTGGCCGCCACGGTTGCAGCCGACCCGACAAAACCACGGGAAATCCCTGAACGAACAATCGCGGGATGTTACCGAATCGGTGCGAAAACCTCAACCCTTTGCCACATATTTGGGCACAGTATAAAGGGTTTAAGTCAGCGCACACACCTTTTAATACTGTTGCGGAACAATGGTATCCCGCCTGTCGATTCGTTCAGCGAGCGGCATTCGCGTCGGCAACCGTCAGCGCTGTCATGTTGATGATCCGGCGCACTGTTGCCGAGGGCGTCAGGATATGGACGGGTTGCGCAGCGCCGAGGAGAACGGGTCCGATCGCGATGCCGCCGCCGGCGGCGGTCTTCAGCAGGTTGTAGGCGATATTGGCGGCGTCGATATCGGGCAGGACGAGCAGGTTGGCTTCGCCGGTCAGCGGGCTCGCAGGCATCAGCTCGTGGCGGTAGGCGCTATCGAGCGCCGCGTCGCCGTGCATCTCGCCGTCGACCTCGAGCCAGGGGACGCGAGACCGCAGGAGCGCCAGCGTCTCGCGCATCTTCACCGCCGACGGCTGATTGCTCGTGCCGTAGTTGCTGTGTGAGAGGAGCGCCGCCTTCGGCTGCAGCCCGAACCGCATCATCTCCTCTGCGGCCATGACCGTGATCTCGGCGAGTTGCTCGGCCGTCGGGTCATAGTTGACGTGGGTGTCGACGAGCATCACCTGCCGGTTCGGCAGCAGCAGCGCGTTCATGCAGGCGTAGGTTTTCGCCCCGGGCCGCAGCCCGATCACCTGGTCGATGTAGTGGAGATGGAGCCCAGTCGATCCCCAGGTCCCGCAGAGCATGCCGTCGACCTCCCCCGTCTTCAGCAGCATCGCGCCGATCAACGTCAGGCGGCGCCTCATCTCGATCTTGGCCAGCTGCGCCGTCACGCCCTTGCGGGCCGTCAACTGGTGGTAGGCCTGCCAATAGCCGCGGTAGCGGTGGTCGTTCTCGGTGTTGACGATGTCGTAGTCGCGGTCGGCCTCGAGGCGCAGCCCGAACTTGGCGATCCGCTGGGCGATGACTTCGGGGCGGCCGATCAGCGTCGGCCGCGCCAGGCTCTCGTCGACGACCACCTGCACTGCACGCAGAACGCGCTCCTCTTCGCCCTCGGCGAAGGCGACGCGCTTGTTCACTGCAGCCTTGGCGAGGTTGAAGATCGGGCGCATCGCCGACCCTGATGCGTAGACGAAGGTCTGCAGCTTGGCGCGATACGCCTCCATGTCGGCGATCGGCCGCGCCGCGACTCCCGACGCCGCGGCGGCGCGCGCGACCGCCGGAGCGATCCGCATCATCAACCGGGGGTCGAACGGCTTCGGAATCAGGTACTCGGAGCCGAAGCTCAGCTTGGCACCGGCGTACGCCGCGGTCACGACCTCGTTCTGCTCGGCCTGCGCTAGCTCGGCGATCGCATGCACGGCGGCGATCTCCATCTCGATCGTGATCGTCGTCGCCCCCGAGTCGAGCGCGCCGCGGAAGATGTAGGGAAAGCAGAGGACGTTGTTGATCTGGTTCGGGTAGTCGGTGCGCCCGGTGGCGACGATCGCGTCATTGCGCGCCGCGTGCACTTCCTCGGGCAGGATCTCGGGCGTCGGGTTGGCGAGCGCGAAGATGACCGGTCGCGGCGCCATTGCCCGCACCATCTCCGCCTTCAGGACGCCGGCGGCCGACAGGCCGAGGAAGATGTCGGCGCCCGCGATCACCTCGGCAAGCGTGCGCAGCTCCGTGGGCTGGGCGTAGACGATCTTGTCGTCGTCCATCAGCTCGGTGCGGCCGCGGTAGACGACGCCGGCGAGGTCGGTCACCCAGATGTTCTCGCGCCGGACGCCGAGCTGCACCAGCAGGCCGAGGCAGGCGAGCGCAGCGGCGCCCGCGCCTGAGGTCACGAGCTTGACGTCCTCGATCTTCTTGCTGCTCACCTTGAGCGCGTTCAACACGCCGGCGCCGACGACGATCGCGGTGCCGTGCTGGTCGTCATGGAAGACCGGGATGCGCATCCGAGAGCGCAGCGCCCGCTCGACATAGAAGCAGTCCGGCGCCTTGATGTCCTCGAGGTTGATGCCGCCGAACGTCGGCTCGAGGGCGGCGATGAGGTCGATCAGCTTGTCGAGGTTCTTCTCGTTGACCTCGATGTCGAAGACGTCGATGCCGGCGAATTTCTTGAAGAGGACGCCCTTTCCTTCCATCGCCGGCTTGGCCGCCAGGGGGCCGATGTCGCCCAGGCCGAGCACCGCAGTGCCGTTGGTGATCACCGCGACCAGGTTGCCGCGCGCGGTGTAGCGGAACGCGTTCGCCGGATCGGCGACGATCTCCTCGCACGCGGCGGCGACGCCGGGCGAGTAGG
Source organism: Caldimonas sp. (assembly GCA_036497875.1). Taxonomy (GTDB): domain Bacteria; phylum Pseudomonadota; class Gammaproteobacteria; order Burkholderiales; family Burkholderiaceae_C; genus Schlegelella_A. The sequence continues at coordinate 12,121 of DASXIP010000329.1, read as the reverse complement.
CGAGCGCAAGGTCGTGCTGGTTGACGAGCTGCTTGGTCGCAGCGATCGCGACTTTGCCCGGCGTCGGGAACTCGTGGTAGTCGAGCGCGGCGCGGCGCAGCTCGGCAGACTTCGGCTCGGAGTTCGGCATGGTCTGGATGGGCGCGCTCGGCGCGACGGTGGGCCGACGGCGATCATTGCAGACTTGCTCGACGCTAGCGAGACGGATGTTCCCGGCTTCGCCCCCCGGGGCGGCGGTGGGTCCGCCGATAATCGCTCGACCATGGCCGACCTTGGCGAATTCGAGCTCATCGATCGCTTCTTCACGCGGCCGGCCCGCCGTGCGACGCTCGGCGTCGGCGACGATTGCGCGCTGCTGCAGCCGACTGCGGGGACGACGCTCGCCGTGTCGACCGACATGCTCGTCGAGGGCCGCCACTTCGTCTCGACGGTCGCCCCCGACCGTCTCGGCCACAAGGCGCTCGCGGTCAGCCTGAGCGACCTGGCGGCGTGCGGCGCGAAGCCGGTCGCGTTCACGCTCGCCCTCGCCCTGCCGCGCGCCGAGGAGGAATTCCTTGCCGGCTTCGCACGCGGCCTGCTCGCTCTCGCCGATCGCGAAGCGTGCGAGCTGGTCGGCGGCGACACGACGCGCGGCCCGCTCGCCATCTGCATCACCGCGTTCGGTGAAGTCCCGGCTGGCGCCGCGCTGCTGCGCTCGGGCGCGCGGCCCGGCGACGATCTCTACGTCAGCGGAACGCTCGGCGACGCGCGTCTCGCGCTGGAGGTGTTCCGCGGCACCGTGTCGCTCGGCGAGGCGGCGTTTCGCCAGGCGCGGCAGGCGATGGAGATGCCGACGCCGCGCAACGGCCTCGGCTGTCGCCTGCGCGGCGTCGCGACGAGTGCCATCGACGTCTCCGACGGCCTCGTCGGCGACCTCCGTCACATCCTCGGCCGCTCGGGGGTCGGCGCCGTCGTCGATGTCGATGCGCTGCCGCGCAGTGCCGTCCTCGCCGCCCAGCCGCTCGCGCTGCAGCGGCAATGCCTGCTCGCCGGCGGCGACGACTACGAGCTCGTCTTCACCGCCCTCGCGTCCCGACGCGATGCCGTCGCCGCTGCCGCCGCCGGGGTCGGCGTGTCGGTGACGCGGATCGGGCACATCGAACCCGGCGACGGTTTGCATCTCGTCGACCACGACGGCAACAAGGTCGACAGCGCGTTCGCATCGTTCGACCACTTCCGGGCCTGACGCGCCGCCGGCATGCCGCCCGAGCCCACGCTGCACCGCCCGCTCGCCGGCGCCGGCCGCCGCCCCGGCTGGCGTTTCTTGCTCGGCCATCCCGCGCACATCCTGGCGCTCGGCTTCGGCAGCGGCCTGGCGCCGATGGCGGCCGGCACCGCCGGAACGCTGTTTGGCTGGATCACGTATGACCTCCTGCTGCTCGGCCGCGACGACACCGTCCAGGCGCTCGTCCTGCTGGTCGCTCTGCTGGTCGGCTGGTGGGCCTGCACGGTGACCGCGCGCGATCTCGACCAGACCGACCCGTCGGCCGTGGTCTGGGACGAGGTCGTCGCGTTCTGGCTTGTCCTCTGGCTCGTCATGCCGGCGTCGTTCCTGGCGCAGGCGGTCGCGTTCGTGCTCTTTCGCGTCTTCGATGCCGCGAAGCCGGGGCCGGTCGCGTGGGCCGACCAGCGCTTCAAGGGCCGGCGCAGCGCTCCGATCGGCTGGGCCCAGGGTTTCGGCATCCTGTTCGACGATGTCGTCGCCGCGCTCTGCACGTTGATCGTGATCGCCGCCTGGCGCTTGGTGTGAGCACCGCTGAGGCGACCGAAGCGCTCGTCGCCCGTCTGGCCGACGCGCTCGTCGCCCGTCGCGCGACCATGGCCGCAGCCGAGTCGTGCACCGGTGGCCTGATCGCCGCCGCATGCACGTCGCGCGCGGGTTCGAGCGCATGGTTCGAGCGCGGCGTCGTCACCTATTCGAACGCCGCCAAGCGCGATTTGCTCGGCGTACCGGCGGCGCTGATCGACACCCACGGCGCGGTCAGCGCGGAAGTCGCGCGGGCGATGGCCGAAGGTGCGGTCGCGCGCACGCCGGCGAGCTTCGCCGTCGCCGTCACCGGGATCGCCGGCCCTGACGGCGGCACGCCGACCAAGCCGGTCGGGACGGTCTGGATCGCGACCTGCGCGCGCGCGGGTGCGGCCGACGCCGTGTTGCTGCGGGCGGACGGCGATCGTGCCGCGGTGCGCGCGCACTCCGTCGTCCGCGCGCTCGAACTGCTGCTCGCGCGCGTCGAAGCGGCGCCGGCGCCGCGTTAGGTCGGCGTCAACGCGAGGCGCGCGATCGGCTTCGAGCCGACGCGCGCGGTCTGCTCGGCGAGCATCAGGACCAGACGCTTCAGTCCCTCCCAAGGATCGAGCGGCCAGTCGGGATGCTTCAGCCCCTTGACGAGGCCGTCGCAGACATGCGCCGCATCGAGCAGATGTGCGATCGCCGACTCGCCGATTAGCGTCACCGCGCGCTCGAAGATGCGCTCCTTTGCGCCCCAGACGCGCGCCTCGCGCAACGCGAGCGGCAGTGGCTTGCCGGCCGCGAGCGCGTCCTTGACGCGCTTCAGCCCACGAATGTCCTCGGCCAGCGTCCACTGGACGAGCACCGGCGTCTCGCCGGCGCTGCGCAACCCGTCGAGCATGCGCAGCGCGCGTGCCGCCTGCCCGGCGAGGACCGCCTCGCCGAGGCGAAAGACGTCGTAGCGGGCGACGTTGAGAACGGCCTTCTCGATCTGCTCGAACGCGATCTCGCCGGGCGGATAGAGCAAGGCGAGCTTCTGGATTTCCTGGTGCGCGGCGAGCAGGTTGCCCTCGACGCGGTCGGCGAAGAAGGCGAGCGCGCGCTGGCCTTCGCTGCCCGGGGCAACGTGCTGGCGTTGCCCAGCGAGCCGCTCGGCGATCCAGCGCGGCAGCGCCTGGCGCTCGACCGGATCGACGCGGACCGCGACGCCGGCGCGATCGAGGGCGGTGAACCAGGCACTCGATTGCTGCGAGCGATCGAGGCGGGGCAACTGGACGAGCGTGATCACGTCGCGGCTATCGCTCGCCGAGACGAGCTCGCAGTAGCGTTGCAATGCGTCGGAGCCGTCCTTGCCGGGTTTGCCCGACGGAATCCGGATTTCGATCAGCTGCCGATCGGCGAACAGGCTCAGTGCCTGCGATGCGCCGAGCAGCGTGCTCCAGTCGAAGTGCGCGCCGGCGACCGTGTAGACCTGGCGCTCGCTGCAGCCGGCAGCGCGGGCAACGGCGCGGATCGCATCCGCCGCTTCCTGCACCAGCAGCGGCTCGTAGCCCCACACCGTGTAGATGGCGCGCAGCTCACGCTCGAGCTGGCCGGCGAGGCGGTCGGCGGCAATCTGCATCGCGGCCCTACAGCAGGCGCACCGACGCGAGCCGGCGCAGCACTTGCGAGACGATGTCGCTTTGCATGGCGCGATAGAGGAACACCTCCTCCTGCTCCTTGCTGAGCGCGGCGGTCTCGGTGTACGTGAGCGAGCGCGTCTGCAGGATCTCGCTCTCGGGAATGAGCTCCTTGCCGGTTGCGTTGCTCAGCCGAAAGCCGAAGCGAAGGCGCAGCTCGAATTCGCGGATCTGGGTGTCGGAGGTCTGGGCGACGACCACCTTCTCGCGCGCCTCGGTGATCGCCCGCAGGACGACCTGCGCGCCTTGCCCCGCTTCGACGACGTGCGTCGTCGGGCTGGCGTCGATGCTCGTCTTCAGCTCGGCCGCGAGCGGCGAGCGCGGGGCAAAGCCCGCCAGCTGGATCGTGCCGAAGCCGAGCGCGGGCGGCCGCTTAAGCTCGAAGCCGCAGCCGGCGAGCGTGAGCGCGGCGCCGAGCAGAAGACGTCGCCGCATCTAGACGACGATATTGACGAGCCGGCCCGGGATGACGATGACCCTCTTCACCTCGCGGCCATCAGCGAACTTGGCGAACTCCGCGCTCGCGAGCGCCGCCTCCTCGATGTCCGTCTTGTCGGCGCGCGCCGGGACGCGGATCGCGCCGCGCAGCTTGCCGTTGATCTGCAGCACGAGCTCGATCTCGGTCTGCGCCAGGGCGCTGTCGTCGACTTCCGGCCACGGCGCGTCGAGCAGGTCGCCGTGTGCGGCGGTAAAGCCGAGCTCGTTCCAGAGCGACCAGGTCGTGTGCGGGCAGACCGGATAGAGCACACGCAGCAGGATGCCGACGCCTTCGCGCAGCGGTGCCGGCGCGACCGTCTTGCCGCCGGCATGCGCCTCGAGCGCGTTGAGGAGTTTCATCGCGCCCGAGACGACCGTGTTGTATTGCATCCGGTCGTAGTCGTAGCTGACCTGGCGCAGCACCGAGTGGATCTCGTGGCGAAGCGCCGGTGCAACGCCGCGCACGGGGCCTCGCGCCGGCGCCGAGTCGATCGCCTCGGCATTTTTCGCGGCGAATTTCCAGAGCCGGCGGAGGAACCGGTTCGCGCCCTCGACGCCGGCGTTGTTCCATTCGAGCGTCTGCTCGGGCGGCGACGCGAACATGACGAACAGCCGCGCCGTGTCGGCGCCGTAGCGGTCGATCAGTTCCTGCGGATCGACGCCGTTGCGCTCGGTCTTGCCCATCTTCAGCATGCCGCGGTAGGTGACCTGCGTTCCGTCGGCAAGTCGGCCGGAGCGCAGGCCGCCTACCGGCACAGGTGCTGCTGCCTCCCCACCCCCTCCTTCCGAGAGGGAGGCGCCGATCCCGCCGGGGTCGCTTTTGTCGTCAGCTGTCACCTCGTCGGGCGGGAAGTACTCGACGCCGCCTTGCGGCGTGCTGCGTGCCCAGACATGGTTGAGGACCATGCCCTGCGTCAACAGCTTCGTGAACGGCTCGTCGATCGCGACCATCTTCATGTCGCGCATCACCTTGGTCCAGAAGCGCGCGTAGAGCAGGTGCAGGATCGCGTGCTCGATGCCGCCGATGTACTGGTCCATCGGCATCCAGTACTGGGTGCCGGCGCCGACCATCGCCTCGTCGAGCTTCGGATCGCAGTAGCGCATGAAGTACCACGCGCTGTCGACGAAGGTGTCCATCGTGTCGGTCTCGCGGCGCGCTGGGCGGCGGCACTTCGGACAGGCGACGTCGATGAACGCATGGTGCTTGACGAGCGGGTTGCCGCTGCCGTCGGGGATCAGGTCCTCAGGCAAGACGACCGGCAGGTCGCTTTCGGGTACCGCGACGACGCCGCAGGCGTCGCAGTGGACGATCGGGATCGGCGTTCCCCAGTAGCGCTGGCGGCTGATCCCCCAGTCGCGCAAGCGCCAGCTCGTCTGCCTGCCGCCGAGGCCGCGATGCTCAAGGGCCCTGGCGACGGCGTCGATCGCGGCGTCGTACACGAGCCCGCTGTAGACGTCGGAGTTGACGGTGACGCCGCACGACGTGTCGGCGTACCAGTCCTGCCAGGTCTCGTAGGAGAACTCCTCGCCATCGACGTGGATCACCTGCTCGATGTCGATGCCGTAGCGACGAGCGAATTCGAAGTCGCGCTGGTCGTGCCCGGGGACTCCCATCACCGCGCCGTCGCCGTAGCCGATCAGCACGTAGTTGCCGATCCAGAGCGGAATCTTCTCGCGGCTGAGCGGGTGCTCGACGACGAGGCCGGTGTCGATTCCTCGCTTGTCCTGCGTCGCGACCTCGGCCTCGGTCGTGCCGCCGACCTTGCACGACTCGATGAAGGCAGCGACCGCCGGGTTCGACTCTGCCGCGCGCACGGCGAGCGGATGCTCGGGCGCGACCGCGCAGAAGGTCACCCCCATGATCGTGTCGGCGCGCGTCGTGAAGACGTACAGGCGACCGCCGCCGATCGGCACGCCGTCCTTGGCGCGGACATCGTGCCGGAACGCGAAGCGGACGCCTTCGCTCTTGCCGAGCCAGTGCTCCTGCATCAACTTGACGCGTTCGGGCCAGCCCGGCAGGCCGCCTCGCACGCACTCGAGCAGCTCCTCGGCGTAGCGAGTGATCTTCAGGTAGTAGCCGGGGATCTCGCGTTTTTCGACCAGCGCTCCCGAACGCCAGCCGCGCCCCTCGATGACCTGCTCGTTGGCGAGCACCGTCTGGTCGACGGGATCCCAGTTGACGGTCTGCGTGCGTCGCTCGGCGATGCCGGCCTCGAGCATCTTCAGGAAGAGCCACTGGTTCCAGCGGTAGTACGAGGGGTCGCAGGTCGCGATCTCGCGGCTCCAGTCGATCGCCAGCCCGAGCGCCTGCATCTGCGCCTTCATCGCGCCGATGTTCTCGCGCGTCCAGCGCGCCGGTGGCACGCTGTTTTTCATCGCTGCGTTCTCCGCCGGCAGGCCGAACGCGTCCCAGCCCATCGGCATCAGCACGTTCATCCCGGTCATGCGCAGCTGGCGCGCCAGCATGTCGTTGATCGTGTAGTTGCGCACATGCCCCATGTGCAGCCGCCCACTCGGGTACGGCAGCATCGAGCAGGCGTAGTACTTGGGCCGCGCCGGATCCTCGCGGACGCGGTAGGCATCGGCCGCGGCCCACGCGCGCTGCGCTGCCTGCTCGATCTCGTGGGGTGCGAAATCGGCCTTCATGCCAAGGCAATGCGGCGGGCAGACATCGATCGATTATAGAAACGCGCCTCGCATCGCACGCGGCCCGACGACGACGCCGGCCGGCCGACGAACGGACGCGGGCGTCGCGCGCCTACTTCTCGGGATCGGCGACAAAGCCGATCCGCGACAGCCCCGCCTTCTGGACCACGCCGATCAGCTCGGCGACACGGCCGTAGGGAACGGCCTTGTCGGCGCGTAACTGAACCTCGGTTAGCGGGTTGCGCCTGGCCGCGACCGCGACGCGCTCGGCAAACGCCGCCGCGTCGACCGCTTCTTCGCCGTAGAAAAGGCGCCCGTCCCTGTCGAGCGAGACGCTGACGAACTGCGGCGTGTCGCCCGGCTGCGCGGCGTCGGTTTTCGGCAGGTCGAGCTTGAGGCTCGACGTCATGAGCGGCGCGGTGATCATGAAGATCACGAGCAGGACGAGCATGACGTCGATCAGTGGCGTCATGTTGATGTCGCTCATCGGCTGCGCGCCCGGGTTGCGTTCGAGGCGACCGAAGGCCATGTCAGCGGTCCGAGTCGACGATCATCTCGCGCAGGTCGTGCGCGAAGCCCTCGAGCTCGGCCTCGCTTGCGGCAACGCGCTTGCCGAAGACGTTGTAGGCGAGCACCGCCGGGATCGCCACGGCGAGGCCCGCTGCGGTCATCACCAGCGACTCGCCGACCGGCCCCGAGACGCGCTCGATCGTGATCGTTCCCGCCGCCGAGATGCTGACGAGGGCGTGATAGATGCCCCAGACCGTCCCGAACAGGCCGATGAACGGCGACGTGCTGCCGATCGATGCCAGCACTACCTGGCCGAACTGGAGCTCGCCGAGAACGCGGTGCAGCGCGTCGCGCAAGCGCCGCGTCAGCTGCGAGTCGACGTGGCCGTGGGCCTCGAGCGTTCCCGCTCCAGGTGCGGTGAGGGCTGCGTCGACGAGCGGACGCAAGACGCCCTCGCGGTCGAACGCGGCGAGTTGCGCGCGGCCGTCGTCGAGCGACGGCGCTGACCAGAACGCCGGCACCGCACGCAGCAGGTCGGCCCGGACCCGCCGCAGCAGCCAGCCCTTCCAGAAGATCAGCACCCAGGCGCTGATCGACATCACGAGCAGCAGCGTCGCGACGCTTCTGGTGATCGCGTCGCCCTGCGACCAGAAGTGCGCGAAGTCGCTGCCGATCATGCGGTGGCCCTCATCGGCCGAACGCCCCGAGACCGAGCACCTCGTCCATGCCGAACAGACCCGAGTGTTGCTCAAGGGCGAAGCGCGCTGCACGCAGGCTGCCGTCGGCGTAGGTGGCGCGGCTCGACGAACGGTGTGTGATCTCGATCCGCTCGCCGGTGCCGGCGAACAGAACCGTGTGGTCGCCGACAATGTCGCCGCCGCGCAGTGACGCGAAGCCGATCGTGCCGGGCCGGCGCTCGCCGTCGCGGTCGACGACGGCGACGCGGTCGAGCGCTTTGCCTTGCGCCGCGGCAACGACCTCGCCCATGCGCAGCGCAGTGCCGCTCGGCGCGTCGACCTTCATGCGGTGGTGCGTCTCGACGATCTCGACGTCGAAGCCCTCGCCGAGCGAGCGGGCGGCGACGTCGAGCAGCTTCAGAACGACGTTGACGCCAACGCTCATATTCGGCGCGAGGACGATCGGGATATGCTCGGCGAAGGCGGCGATCGCGCCCCTCTGGGATGCATCGAATCCGGTCGTGCCGATCACCGCGGCGATGCCGAGTTCGCGGCAGAGCGCGAGATGGGCGAGCGTTCCCTCGGGTCGCGTAAAGTCGATCAGCACCTCGCTTGCCGCCAGCGCCGCGCGGGGGTCGGCATTGACGACGACACCGCTGTCCTTGCCGAGGAAGGCGCTCGCGTCGCTGCCGATCGCGGCACTGCCGGTGACGTCGAACGCGCCGGCGAGGACGAGATCCGCGCTGGTCGCCAGCGCCTCGACGAGAGCGCGGCCCATTCGGCCGGACACGCCGGCGACGGCGACTCGACGGCGCGAACCGGCGCTCGTCATGGGCGCCGGCGGACCGTTCCTGGGCTGGTCGTGCCCTCTCGCGGGGTCGACGCGAAGCGCCCGGGGGATCTCATGAGCGAGGCTCGAGCGGCGGGTAGGTGCGGGCCGGGACCGGCGGCACCGACTCGGCCGCAGGCGGCTTCTCCGGCACCGGCAGCGCCTTGACCTGCTCGTCGCTGAGGACGAGCGGCGGGGCATTGCGCGCGGTCTTGAAGGTGTCGATCGAAGCGACGAAATCGTGCTCGCTCGGCAAGTCGTCGCCGCCCTCGATGCTTGCGAGCACGTCATCCTTGAAGCGGACGACGACGCGGCGCAGCTGCGGCGGAGCGCCGGGGCGGCGGATCGTGAAGACATAGTCCCAGCGGTCGGTGTGGAAGGGATCGGTGAGCAGCGGCGAGCCGAGGACGTCGCGCACTTGCGCGCGCGTCTGGCCGGACTTGACGAGCGCGACCTGCTCACGGGTGACGACGTTGCCCTGGACGACCTCGACGCGGTAGGGCGTGATGACGCCGAGGAGGCTCTCGGAAGTCTGCAGCGACTGGCAGCCGGCGAGGGCCAGCCCGGCGAGGGCGAAGGCCGCGGCGTGGGGGGCACGAAGAGGAGTGGGCATGGCGATATTCAGGACGTTCGCGCGGCGCCCGCTGAGACGCGCGCCAAGCTCGTATGATGGGGCGATTCTACCGGCGCACCTCTCGGCCCGAGCCTCGTCTGACCGCCATGACCAACGCCGAAGAACTGAAGAACAGCGGCCTGAAGGCGACGCTGCCGCGCATCAAGGTCCTCGAGGTCTTCCAGAACACGACGCAGCGCCACATGAGCGCCGAGGACGTCTTTCGCGTCCTCCTCGCCGACCACGCCGACATCGGCTTGGCGACGGTCTACCGCGTCCTGATGCAGTTCGAGCAGGCCGGGATCCTGTCGCGCAACCACTTCGAGAGCGGCAAGGCGGTGTTCGAGCTCAACGAAGGCAAGCACCACGACCACCTGGTCTGCCTCGACTGCGGCCGGGTCGAGGAGTTCTTCGACGCCGAGATCGAGAAGCGCCAGCGCTCGATCGCGACGACACGCGGCTTCGAGCTTCAGGACCATGCGCTCGCGCTCTACGCCGCGTGCACGAAGAAGAACTGCGTGTTCAGGAACAAGTGACGCCCGCCGCGAGCGACGCGGCTACTCGGCCTTGCCCATCGCCTTGTGGTGGCGGGCGATGAACTCGGCGTAGGTGTCGATGCCGCGCAACTGCAGGATCGTGTTGCGCACGGCCGCCTCGACGAGCACCGCCAGGTTGCGGCCGGCGTCGACGGCGATCACGGTCTTTCGCACCGGCACCTCGAGGATGTCCTCGCTGAGCGGCTCGTAAGGCAGCCGCTCGAAGTCGCGGTCCATCGTCTCCTTGCGGACGAGGTGGACGATCAGCTTCAGCCGCATCTTCCGGCGCACCGCGGTCTCGCCGAAAATCGCCTTGATGTCGAGCAAGCCGATACCGCGCACCTCGAGCAGGTTCATCAACAGGTCGGGGCAGCGGCCTTCGAGCGCGGTCTGGGAAACGCGGTAGAGATCGACGGCGTCGTCGGCGACGAGGCCGTGCCCGCGCGAGATCAGCTCGAGGCCGAGCTCGCTCTTGCCGAGCCCCGACTCGCCGGTCAGCAGGACGCCGATGCCGAGGATGTCCATGAAGACGCCGTGGCGAGTCGTCCGCTCGGCAAAGTGCTGGCTGAGGTAGCCGCGGACGACGTCGATGACGTGGCCGGCCGATTCCTCGGTGACGAAGAGCGGGATGTCGGCGCGGTCGCAGAGCGCGACCAGCCGGTCCGGCGGCACCTGGCTGTCGGCGCAGATCAGGACCGGCGGCTCGAGGGTGACGATGCGCGAGATGCGGCGCTCGGTGACGTCGGGATTGGGCTGGTTGAGATAGGCGACCTCGCGCCGGCAGACGATCTGGACGCGGTTCGGGTGGATGTAGTTGAGGTAGCCGACCAGGTCAGCCGCCGAGCGCGCGTCGCGAATCGCGGCTTCGTCGAAGTGGCGCTCGGGGTGCGCATGGCCGGCGATCCACTCCCAGTGCAGGGTGGCGCGGAACTCCTCGAACATCGCCTCGGCGCTGATGACGGTCGGTTTCATGGCTCAGCCCCGATGGCAGTCCCCGGCTTGCTCGCCGGGGCGCCCGGGCCGGCCTCTGCAGCGGCCTGGCGCCCGGCGTTCGTGTTCGCTCTCAAGCCACCGACTTCAGCGGCTCCCAGGCGGCGATGAGCCGATGCACCTCGGCCGCCATGGGCTCGGCCTTCAGGCGTTCGCGCAACTCGCGATCGGAGAGCATCTCGGCAATCTCGGACAGGATCTCGAGGTGGCGCTGCGTCGCCGCTTCCGGGACGAGCAGGAAGATCAGGAGCGAGACCGGCTCGTCGTCGGGCGCATCGAAGGCGATCGGCTGGCGCACCCGGAGCACTGCGGCGAGCGGGTTCTTCAAGCCCTTGATGCGGCCGTGCGGAATCGCGACGCCGTGGCCGAGGCCGGTCGAGCCGAGCCGCTCGCGCGCGAACAGGTTGTCGGTCACCGTTGCTCGCGCGATCGCGTGCTGATTCTCGAACAGCAGCCCGGCCTGCTCGAACGCGCGCTTCTTGCTGGTGGCATCGACGTCGACGAGGACATCGACGACGGACAGGATGGCGGCGAGTCGGTTCATGGGCGGGCGGAGCAGGTCGCGCCGGGTCGAGTGACGAAACGATGAATTATGAAGTTCGGGGGGCGGCGTTGCCGGCTTTGGGCAACTTCTACCGCCCGACGGCGAGGCGGTGCTGCGCGCCGGCAACACCGCCTGCGGAGCCCTCAGGGCAGCGTCGCGTCGATCCGCTTCGACGCCGTGTGATGGTGGTCCTGGACGCGATCCTTGTGGCGGACGACCTGGCGGTCGAGCTTGTCCATCAGCTGGTCGATCGCGGCGTAAAGATCCTCCGACGTGCACTCGGCGAACAGGTCCTTGCCCTTGACGTGGACGGTCACCTCGGCCCGCTGGCGTCGTTCCTTCTCGGCCGGCTTTTCGATCGAGAGCAGCACCGTGATGTCGACTACCTGGTCGAAGTGGCGAGTGATCCGGTCGAGCTTGGCGAGAACGTACTCGCGCAGCGCCGGCGTCACTTCGAGGTGATGACCGCTGATCGTCAGGTTCATGGGCGAGATCCTTTCGGGAGTGCGGCAGGACACGGTAGCAGAGGCGCCGAAGCCTGTCTCACAGGAAGGGTCGTCGGGGCGTGCCGGGGCCAGTCTATCCCCGTGGCAAACGGCACAAGCTCCGCTCACGCAGTCGCTGATGCCGATGCGATAATTTGTCACCGCATCTCGAGCCGACGTTCTTGCTTTCTTCTCACCCACGGTGACCGTTCGCTCCTGGCGAGCAGGTTCATGCTCGCCGGAGCTTTCATGCTGAACGTCTTCACGCTGGCCAGCGGCCGGCTCTTCCAGGAAGAGATCGAAAGCCTCGGCGCACTGACCGACGTAAGGCCGGTGTGGGTCGACCTCGAGGCGCCGACCGAGGAGG
>DASXIP010000328.1:0-6817 GCA_036497875.1 Caldimonas sp. | reverse complement strand
AACGCAACTGAAGGTCGAGCTTGACGGCGGCCGCATCATCCTGCGCAAGAACGTCGACGACGCGATCTCGCGCCTGCGCGGCCGCTTCAAGCTGCCACCCGGCGTGACCACGGACGACGTCATGCGCGAGCTCCGCGGGCGCGCGCCCGGCGACCCGGTCGATCCCTGAGCTGGCGGCCGCGGCGATGATCGCTATCGATACCTCCGTGCTGATCGATCTCCTCGGCGGCGATTCGGGTGCAGAGGCGTCGGAATCGAGCCTTCGCCAGGCGCTCTCCTCGGGGCCGGTCGTGGTCTGCGACGTCGTCGTCAGCGAGGTCGTCGCCGGCCTGGGCTTCGGCGCCGAGCTGTTCGACGTGCTCGAGGAAGCCGGCATCCGCTACTCGGCGACCGACGCGCGCGCTGCCGTGCGCGCCGGCGAGATGCAGCGCCGCTACAAGCAGCGCATGAAGACCGAGGGCCGGACGCCGGCTTCGCCGAGAACGGTGCCGGATTTCCTGATCGGCGCTCACGCCCTGCTCCAATGCAGCGCTCTCATTACCCGCGACGCGGGCTTCTTCCGCGACTACTTCAAGGGGCTCAAGATCATCGTCCCGAAACCTGCCTGAACGACGATCGCACTGCCCACCTCCACAGAACAAGGTCCACCATGCGCCACGCTTTCGCCAACACGCTCCGCACGTTCAAGACCGCCTCCGGCAAGACCGGCAGCTTCTATTCGCTGCCCGAGTTGCAGAAGACCTATCCGAACGTTGCCCGGTTGCCGGTCTCGATCCGGATCGTCCTCGAGTCGGTGCTGCGCAACTGCGACGGCAAGAAGGTGACGCCCGAGCACGTCGTCGAGGTCGCCGGCTGGCAGGCGACCGCGCCGCGCCAGGACGAGATCCCGTTCGTCGTCGCCCGTGTCGTCCTGCAGGACTTCACCGGCGTGCCGCTGCTCGCCGACCTGGCCGCGATGCGCAGCGTCGCCAAGACGATGAACAAGGATGCGAAGTCGATCGAGCCGCTGGTGCCGGTCGACCTGGTCGTCGACCACTCGATCATGATCGACTACTTCGGCGCCAAGAACGCGCTCGACCTGAACATGCAGCTCGAGTTCAAGCGCAACCTGGAGCGCTACCAGTTCATGAAGTGGGGCATGCAGGCGTTCGACACCTTCGGCGTCGTCCCGCCCGGCTTCGGCATCGTCCACCAGGTCAACCTCGAGTACCTCGCCCGCGGCGTCCACAAGGGCGCTCCTGTCGAGGCGGGCGGGCCGGCCGTCTACTACCCCGACTCGCTCGTCGGCACCGACAGCCACACGACGATGATCAACGGCATCGGCGTCGTCGGCTGGGGTGTCGGCGGGATCGAGGCCGAAGCGGCGATGCTCGGCCAGCCGGTCTACTTCCTGACGCCCGACGTCGTCGGCTTCGAGTTTAGCGGGCGCCTGCGCGAAGGCGTGACGGCGACCGACCTCGTCCTCGCCGTCACCGAGATCCTGCGCCGCGAAAAGGTGGTCGGCAAGTTCGTCGAGTTCTTCGGCGCCGGCACCGAGAGCCTGTCGGTGCCTGACCGCGCGACGATGGCCAACATGGCGCCCGAGTACGGCGCGACGATGGGGTTCTTTCCGGTCGACGACAAGACGATCGAGTACTTCGAGGGCACCGGGCGGACGGCGAGCGAGATCGAGTTCTTCAAGGCCTACTTCAAGGCACAGGGCCTGTACGGCGTGGCGCGCGCCGGCGAGATCGACTACAGCAAGATCGTCCACCTCGACCTCGGCACGGTGGCGCCGAGCCTGGCCGGCCCCAAGCGGCCGCAGGACCGGATCGAGATCGGCCACGTCAAGAACCAGTTCAAAGCACTGTTCAGCAAATCGCCGGCGGAGAACGGCTTCAACCAGCCGGCCGGGCACCTGCTCACGCGTCACCACGTCCGGGCGGCGGAGGCGCGTGCGCACGCGCGCGCCGAAGACGGCGCCAAGGTGCCGCACACGCCCTCGGTCCAGCCGGGCGCGCCGCGCTTCGTCGAGGAGATGGCCGCCAACAAGCCGACCCTCGCGGCGGCGCTGCACGAGGCCGAGCCCAAGCTGCCGGCGCCGTCCGAGCGGACGATCGGCAACGGTGACGTCCTGATCGCAGCGATCACGTCGTGCACCAACACCTCGAACCCGAGCGTGATGATCGGCGCCGGGCTGCTGGCGAAGAAGGCAGTCGAGGCCGGCCTCAAGGTCGAGCCCCACATCAAGACCTCGCTCGCGCCGGGCTCGCGAATCGTCACCGAATACCTGACCAAGGCCGGCCTGCTGCCGTACCTCGAGAAGCTCGGCTTCAGCCTGGCGGCGTACGGCTGCACGACCTGCATCGGCAACGCCGGCGACCTGACGCCCGAGATCAACGAGGCGATCACCAAGAACGACCTGGTCTGCGCCGCCGTGCTCTCGGGCAACCGCAACTTCGAGGCGCGCATCCATCCGAACCTGAAAGCGAACTTCCTCGCCAGCCCGCCGCTCGTCGTCGCCTACGCGATCGCCGGCACGGTGCTGAAAGACCTGATGACCGAGCCGGTCGGCAAGGGCAAGGGCGGCAGGGACGTCTATCTCGGCGACATCTGGCCGACCAGCGACGAGATCGCGGCGCTGATGAAGTTCGCAATGAACGGCAAGTCGTACAAGGCGAACTACGACAAGGTCGGCAGCGAACCTGGGCCACTGTGGGAGAAGATCCGCGGCGTCTCGGGCCAGGTCTACAACTGGCCGACCTCGACCTACATCGCCGAGCCGCCTTTCTTCGAGGGCTTCGAGATGAAGCCGGCGGCGGTGGCGAGCGGCATCCAGGGCGCGCGCGCGATGGCGCTGTTCGGCGACTCGATCACGACCGACCACATCTCGCCTGCCGGCGCGATCAAGGAGTCGTCACCGGCCGGCATCTGGCTGAAGGAGCACGGCGTCATCAAGGCCGACTTCAACTCCTACGGCTCGCGCCGCGGCCACCACGAAGTGATGATGCGCGGCACCTTCGCCAACGTCCGGATCAAGAACCTGATGATCCCGCCCGGCGCCGACGGGTCGCGCGAGGAAGGCGGCGTCACCCTGTTCCAGCCAAGGCCCGGGAGCGACGGCAAAGCGGTCGCGGGCGAGAAGATGTTCATCTACGACGCGGCGATGAAGTACGTCGCCGAGGGGACGCCGACGATCGTCTTCGGCGGCGAGGAGTACGGCACCGGGTCGAGCCGCGACTGGGCAGCGAAGGGAACGCAACTGCTCGGCATCAAGGCGGTGATCGCGCGCAGCTTCGAGCGCATCCACCGGTCGAACCTGGTCGGCATGGGCGTGCTGCCGCTGCAGTTCAAGCCGGGCGACTCGTGGGAATCGCTCGGCATCCGCGGCAACGAGACGTTCGACATCGAGATTGCCGGGGCGCTGCGCCCGCAGCAGGACGCGACGCTCGTCGTCCATGCAATGGACGGCACGACGCGGCGCATCCCACTCGTCCTGCGCATCGACACCGCGATCGAGGTCGACTACTACAAGCACGGCGGCATCCTGCCGTTCGTGCTCAGGCAATTGCTCGCCGCCTGAGGGCGCGCCACTGCCGCGGAGTGGGATCCACGCGCTCGGCGCGTGCGATCTCCCTAGCCGCTTTTGTCCGGACCGTGCGAACAGGCGGGGTCGGTGTTGGGTCCGGCGTCGGTGACGGTGCGCGTCTCGTTGCTGATCGAGACCTGGAAGACGACGCAGTCGCCATCGAGACCGTCGAAGCGATAGTTCCAGACCTTGACCTTCTGCCAGCCGACCGGGAAAGTGAACGCGGGCCGGCCGATCCGCGTCAGCACCTGCTGCTGCGTCATCCCCGGAGTGATGGTGGCGAACGTTTCTGGCGTCAGCACCTGCTGCACGGAGACGAGACGGCCGTCAGCGTCGAAGTCGAGCATCTGGGTCGCGCGTCCCTGCGGAACTTCGAGCCGCGTGCCGCCGTCGGCGAGCGGATATTCGGCGCTCAGGCGGCCGAACGACTGGCGCGCTTCACCGATCGACGTGCCGACCGGCAGATTGGCCGGCGACGCGCAGGCGACGAGCGTCGCGAGCAGCAGCACCGAGGCGCCACAAACGAATCCGCGCTGAAGCGATGGCATGGTCAACCTCCGGCACGCCTGGTGCCTGTCGTATTCTGAGCCGGTGTGGTTCGCCCCGCTCGTGACTCGCTCTCTAGAATCGCCTGAACCCCGGTATCCGACCGCCGCCGACGCCCGCGTGACCGAATCCGCCGCAGCCTGCGCCCCGATGCACGCCGAGCCTGCGTTCGTCGAGCCGATCGGCCATGGCATCCGCGTCGTCGACACGGGCTTTCACCGGCCGCTCTTCGACGCCGCCTATCTGATCGTCGAGCGCGGCCGCGCCGCCTTCGTCGACACCGGCACCAACCACGCCGTGCCGCGTCTGCTCGCCGCGCTCGAAGGCGCGGGCCTCGGCGTCGACGCGGTCGACTTCGTCATTCCGACCCACGTCCACCTCGACCACGCCGGCGGCGCCGGCCTGCTGATGCGCCATCTGCCGAATGCGCGCCTGGTCGTCCACCCGCGCGGCGCGCGCCATCTCGTCGATCCCACCCATCTGGTGAAGAGCGCGACCGGCGTCTACGGCGCCGCCGAGATCGAGCGCTCGTACGGCGCGATCGTTCCGGTGCCGGCGGAGCGCGCCGTCGTGACGCGCGACGGCATGACGATCGAGCTCGCCGGCCGGCCTCTGCTCTTTCTCGACACGCCGGGCCACGCGATGCACCACCACTGCATCTGGGACGCGGCGAGCCACGCCTTCTTCACCGGCGACACCTTCGGCCTCTCCTACCGCGACTTCGACACCGCCGCCGGCCCCTGGATCATGCCGACGTCGACGCCGGTGCAGTTCCAGCCGCAGGCGCTCCGTCGCTCGATCGAGCGCATGCTCGCATACTCGCCCGCGCACATGAACCTGACGCACTACGGCCGCGTCGGCGACGTCGCTCGCCTCGCCGCCTTGTTGCTCGACCAGCTCGAGGAGATGGTCGCCGTCGCGCGCGCGGCGCCACGCGGCGCCGACCGCCATGCGGCGCTGCTCCGCGACCTCGGCGCGATCCACCTCCGGAGCCTGCGTGCGCATGGCGTCACCCTGAGCGACGCGCGCATCGACGAGTTGCTCGCGCTCGACCTCGAGCTGAACGCGCAGGGCATCGCGATCTGGCTCGACCGCGCCCGCGCATGAACGACGTCCGCTTCGATTTCACCGGCCGCGTCGTCGTCGTCACCGGCGCTGCGCAAGGGATCGGCGCGGCGTGTGCACGGCTTTTCGCGGCGAGCGGCGCGGCGGTGGCGCTGTGGGACGTTGCCGCGCCGGCGGTCGAGTCGCTGGCGCGCGAGCTCGCCGGCGCGGGCGCACGAACCTGCGCGGTCGCCTGCGACGTCTCCCGCCGCGCCGACATCGACGCGGCGCTCGCGGCCACTCTGGGCCAATTCGGCCGGGTCGACATCCTCGTCAACAACGCCGGCATCTTTCGCGCCGCCGAGTTCCTCGACATCGCCGAGGCCGACTGGGATGCCGTGATCGGCGTCAACCTCAAGGGTGCCTTTCTCGTCGCCCAGGCGGTCGCGCGCGAAATGGCCAAGAGCGGCGGCGGCGCGATCGTCAACATGAGCTCGGTCAACGGCGTCACTGCGATCCCGACCATCGCCAGCTACAACGCGAGCAAGGGCGGCATCGACCAGCTGACGCGCGCGATGGCGCTTTCTCTCGCCGACCGCGGCATCCGCGTCAACGCGGTTGCGCCTGGGACGATCGCGACCGAGCTCGCGCAGCAGGCGGTGCTCGGCAGCGCCGAGGCCAAGGCGCGCATCCTGAGCCGCACGCCGTTGCGCCGTCTCGGCGATCCGGCCGAGGTCGCTGCCGTGTGTGCCTTCCTCGCCAGTGACGCCGCGAGCTACATGACCGGCGAGATCGTCTACGTCGACGGCGGCCGGCTCGCGCTCAACTACACCATGCCGCCACCGGCACCGTCGCTCGCACCCTGACCGCTGTCGTCACGCCGCCGCGGCCGCGGCAATGCGCGGCAACGGTGCGGCTTCGCGGATCGGCAGGTGGATCAGCGCCGCGGCGGCGGCGAGCACGATGTCGGCGTACCACATCCAGTCGTAGCTGCCGGTCCATTCGAACGCCTTGCCGCCGAGCCAGGCGCCGAGGAAGCCGCCGAGCTGATGCGAGAGCATGACGAAGCCGAACAGCGTCGCCATGTGCCCGGTGCCGAAGAATTTGGCGACGAGGCCCGCCGTCGGTGGCACCGTCGACAGGTAGGTCAAGCCGATCACCGCGGCGAAGACGAGCACGACCGCCTCGGTCTTCGGGGCGAACAGGAAGATCAGCACGGCCACGCCGCGCGATGCGTAAAGCAACGCCAGCAGCGATTTCATGCGCCAACGGCCGACCGCCCAGCCGATCGCGAAGCTGCCGACGATGTTGAACAGGCCGACGACGGCGAGCGCCCACGCGCCGACCGCCGGCGGCAGCTGGCACGCGGCGACTACCCCTGGCAGGTGCGTGGCGATGAAGGCGACGTGGAAGCCGCAGACGAAAAAGCCCGCGGCGAGGAGCAGGTAGCCGGGCGTGCGCAGGGCGCGGCGGATCGCTTCGCGCGTCGTCTCGGAGTGTGCCGGCGTCGCCGTTGCCGTCGCTGCCGCCGCGCTCGCGGCCTGCGCCGCGCTGCCGCGCAGCAGCCACGCCGCCGGCAGCGCGAGCAGGACGATGGCCGCCATGCTCTGGATCGCGACCGCCCAGCCGGCGATCGCGGTGATTCCCTGCGCGATGGGA